>JANLRZ010000163.1:0-5745 GCA_031362155.1 Acidimicrobiia bacterium
CGCCTACGTGACCCTCGAACCGTGTGCGCATGTCGGGCGGACTCCGCCGTGTGCCGATGCCCTCATCGCTGCCGGGGTCGCGCGCGTCGTGTCGGCGGTCGAGGATCCGGATCCCGAGGTCGCCGGTCGCGGGCACGCACGGTTGCGGGACGCGGGCGTCGAGGTGGTGGTCGGCGTCGGTGCCGATCGCGTTGCGCGCCAACTCGGCCCGTATCTCCACCACCGTCGCACCGGCCGCGCGTTCGCGCTGCTCAAGACGGCCATGAGTCTCGATGGACGCACCTCCGCCGCCGACGGCACCTCGCAATGGATCACCGGATCCGATGCCCGGGCCGACGCCCATCGGCTCCGGGCCGAGTCACAGGCCATCGTCGTAGGCCCGGCGACAGCGCGGGCCGATCGGCCGAGTCTCACCGTGCGCGACGCCGAGGTCCCGCCCGCCGGCCAACCGCTCCGGGTGGTGCTCGATGCGAAAGGCGCAGTCGCCGTCGAAGGTCCATTGTTCGACGTATCGCTCGCACCGACCTTGGTGTTCACGACCGGGGCTGCCCCCGAACCGGTTCGCCAGGCGTGGTCGGACGCCGGCGTCGATGTCGTGAGCGTCGACCCCGGGGTCGACGGTCGGGGCGTGGATCTGGTCGCGGTGTTGCGCACCCTCGGTGCGGAGCACGGCGTCCTGCAGGCAATGATCGAGGGCGGCGGCAAGCTGCACGGTGCGTTGGTCGCCGAAGGGTTGGCCGACCGCATCGTCACCTATGTCGCCCCGGTGATTCTCGGCGAACGCGGTCGGGCCGTGGTTGGCTACCCGGGTGCCGACACGCTGGCGGATGCGCCGCGCTGGCACGTGTCCGACGTGCGTCCGTTCGGTGTCGATGTGCGCATCACCTACGACCGGGCCACGCCGACGGAGGTGGCGGCCTGATGTTCACCGGAATCGTCGAAGAGTTCGGTCGAGTGCGAGCGATCATTCCGAACGCCGGCGGCGCGCGCCTCGAAATCGACGCGACGACCGTGCTGGCGGACGCCAAACTCGGCGACTCGATTGCGGTCAACGGCTGCTGTCTCACCGTGGTCGAATGCGGCTCGGATTGGTGGGCCGCCGATGCCGTGACCGAGACGCTCGACCGCACCAGCCTGGGCGCCCTGCACGCGGGCGACGGCGTCAATCTCGAACGGTCCGTCCGCGTCGACGATCGGCTCGGCGGCCACATCGTCCAGGGCCACGTCGACGGAGTGGGTCGCCTCGCGAGCCGTGAGGCGTTGCCCGACGGCTCGACCCGCATGCGATTCACGATCCCGACGCCCTTGCTCCGCTACGTGGTCGAGAAGGGTTCGATCACGCTCGACGGGATCAGCCTGACCGTCGCCGCGCTCGACGACGCCGAGGGTGTCGTCGGGGTCGCGGTGATTCCGCACACGCTCAGTGTCACCTCGCTCGGTCCGAAGGGACCCGGCGATCCCGTCAACGTCGAGGTCGACATCCTCGCCAAACACGTCGAGCGTCTGCTCGCGACCAGGGAGTAACCGATGTTCACGCACATCGAAGCAGCGATCGCCGCGATCGGTCGCGGCGAGATCGTCATCGTCGTCGACGACGAAGACCGTGAGAACGAAGGCGATCTCATCATGGCCGCCGACCTCATCACCCCCGAAGCCATGAGCTTCTTCGTGCGCTACACGAGCGGCGTGATCTGTATGCCGATGCTGGGGGAGCGGCTCGACGAACTCCAACTGCCGCTCATGGTCAGCAACAACACCGAGTCGCAGCGCACGGCGTTCACGGTGTCGGTCGACGCGGTGGCCGACACCACCACGGGGATCTCGGCCGCCGATCGTGCGACCACGATCAAGAAACTGATCGACCCGGCGTCGAAACCTGCCGAGTTCGCCCGTCCGGGGCACATCTTCCCGTTGCGGTACCGCGAAGGCGGTGTACTCAAGCGCGCCGGGCACACCGAGGCTGCCGTCGACCTCTCGCGGCTGGCGGGCTTGAGTGAGTCGGGCGTGTTGGCGGAGGTCGTGAACGACGATGGCACGATGGCCCGGATGCCCCAGCTCGAAGTCTTCGCCGCCGAGCACGGTCTGCAACTCATCTCGATCGCCGACCTCATCCGGTACCGGCGTCACCGCGAGAAGTTGGTGCGGCGCGTCAGTGAGGCTCGGATTCCGACTCGCCACGGCGACTTCACGGCCTATGTCTTCGAGAGCTTGCTCGACGGCGTGGAGCACATGGCCTTCGTCTGTGGCGACGTCTCGGGCCAGGACAACGTGCTCGTGCGCGTGCACAGCGAGTGTCTGACCGGTGATGTCTTCGGCTCGATGCGGTGCGATTGCGGATCGCAACTCGACGCCGCGTTGGCTCAGATCGCGGCCGAGGGACGGGGAGTGGTGGTGTACCTGCGGGGGCACGAGGGCCGGGGCATCGGTCTGGGGCACAAGCTGCGGGCGTACACCTTGCAGGATCAAGGTCGCGACACCGTCGAAGCCAATGAAGAACTCGGTTTCCCCAATGACTCGCGTGAGTACGGCATCGGTTCCCAGATGCTCGTCGATCTGGGGATCACGACGATGCGCATCATGACCAACAACCCGGCCAAATACGGCGGGCTCGAAGGTTTCGGCCTGGAAATCGTCGAGCGGGTCCCGCTCTCGATCGCCCCGAATGCCGAGAACATTGCCTATCTGCGCACCAAGCAGCAGAAGATGGGCCACCTCCTCGGCCTCGACGACGACGTCGATGCGGGGAGCGAGACGACCGCGTGAACCCTGCGCCCCTCGAGTTCGCCACGGCTCGGCTCGACGCCCGTCAGGTCGGTGAAGATGACCTCGAGTTCCTCGACGTCATCTTCCACGACGACCGAGTCACCGACACGCTGGGTGGCGAGCGGGATCGAGATCGGCTCCGCGCCGATCTCGCGCGCTGGCTCACGCACTGGGACACGCACGGGTTCGGACTCTGGATCCTGCGCGACCGCGCGACCGGGAACTCGGTGGGCTGGACGATGCTCCACACCACGGACACCGGTGGTCCGGGCGTCGAGGTCGGCTGGACCATCGCGCACGACTGGTGGCGTGAGGGCCTCGCCACCGAGGCCGGTGCGGCCGCGGTGGCGATCGGGTTCACGAACGTCGGACTCGAGGACATCGTGAGCTTCACGCTCGTCGACAACATGGCGTCTCGCCGGGTGATGGAGCACCTCGGGTTCGCCTACCAGCACGAGGTCGATCACGTGGGCTTGCCCCACGTGCTCTACCGACTCGATCGTCAGACATGGGAGCACCAGCAGGATGGGTGAATACGCAATCGCCGCCGAGGCGGTCGACGGAGCCGGGATGCGCTTTGCCGTCGCCGTGAGTCGTTTCAACGAAGACATCACCGGTCCGCTGCTCGAGGGCGCGCAGCGCACCTTCCGCGACCACGGGGTCGCACCGGACGACATCACGTTGGTGACGGTGCCCGGCGCCTTCGAGTTGCCGCTGATCGCCCAGCACCTCGCTCGTACCGGCACGGTCGACGGCGTGGTCTGTTTGGGCGCGGTGATCCGGGGCGACACCCCCCACTTCGAATACGTGGCCGGCGAAGCGGCCCGTGGCCTGCAGGAAGCCGCGCTCGCGACCGGCGTTCCGGTGATTTTCGGGATCCTGACCACCAACACGCGGGAGCAGGCGACTGACCGGATCGGTGGGTCCGAAGGCCACAAAGGCGAGGAAGCGGCCGCGACCGCGCTGGAGATGGTTGCATTGTTGCGGTCCTTGCCTCCGGTGCGCGGCTAGAAACAGGTTCTCATGCTGCGCCTGGTCTTACCCAAGGGTTCGCTCGAACGAGCCACGTTTCAACTCTTCGAAGACGCCGATCTGGCGGTCGCCCGCGGTTCCGACGTCGACTACCGCGGCGACATCGACGACCCTCGGATCAACGAAGTCATGGTCCTGCGTCCGCAGGAGATCCCCCAGTACGTGGCGTCGGGAATGTTCGATCTCGGCATCACCGGTCGCGATTGGGTGGAGGAGACGAGCGCCGAGGTCGTGACCCTCACCGAACTGCACTACTCGAAGGCCACCGCCCGGCCGATTCGGATGGTGTTGGCCGTAGGGGGCGACAACCCGGCCGAGTCGGTGAAGGATCTCCCAAATGGCGTCCGGGTGCAGACCGAGTACCCGGAACTCACGAAGCGATTCTTCGCCGATGCCGGGGTCGCGGCCGAGATCACGCTGTCCTACGGTGCGACCGAAGCCAAGATTCCCGAGATCGCCGACGCGGTCGTCGAGATCACCGAGACCGGCCGCGCGTTGCGGGCCGCGGGTCTCAAGGTGATCGACACCATCGTCGTCTCCTACACCGAGCTCATCGCAAACCCGGTCAGCTACGCCGATCCCGACAAGCGCAAGGCCATGGAGCAGGTGATGACGTTGCTCACCGGTGCGCTCGAGGCGAGAGGTCGGGTGCTGGTGAAGTTGAACGTGGACGAGGCGAATCTGAAGTCGGTGATCGATCTCCTCCCGGCGTTGAAGTCGCCGACGGTCTCGAAACTGTTCGGCGAGGACGGATTCGCGGTCGAAACCGTGGTGGCGAAGTCGGAGATCAACATCCTGATCCCGGCGCTGAAGGAAGCGGGCGCGACCGACATCATCGAACTGCCGATCGCGAAGATCGTGCACTGACATGGTGGGCACGGTGACTGCGTTCGAGGAGGGTCGCGGTCTCGGCGTGATCGAGGCCGACGGTGGAACCTTCTCCTTTCACTGCACGCAGATCGCCGATGGCACGCGGAGCGTGCGGGTCGGCGCAACGGTGGAGTTTCAGGTTGTGCCGGGTCGACGGGGCGACTGGGAAGCCACCCACATCGAGAAGGTCCCGTGAACTCCTGGCAGATCGGCGACGTGCGGATCACGAGCGTCGTGGAACTCGAGGCTCCGATTCCCGGCGAGGGCGTCATGCCGTCGGCCACCGCCGATGCGATGGCCCGTCATCCGTGGCTGGTTCCGGATTTCGCGACCCCCGACGGCCTGATTCATCTCCGGATCCAGTTGCTCGTCATCGAGTCTGGGGGCCGACGGATCGCGGTCGACACCTGTCTCGGGAACGACAAGCCGCGCACGATCGAGTTCTTCGACCACCTGCACACACCGTTCCTCGCGTCACTCGAGTCCGCCGGGTTCCCCCGCGAATCCATCGACCTCGTGGTGTGCACGCACCTTCACGTCGATCACGTCGGCTGGAACACGATGCTGGTCGACGGTGACTGGGTGCCGACGTTCCCGAACGCCCGCTATCTGATCGGTCGGGTGGAATCGGAGCACTGGGATGCCTACGGCGTCCATGAGGATGGCGATGTCTACGGCGACTCCGTGCGACCGGTGATCGAGGCGGGTCTGGTCGATCTCGTCGAGTTCGGCCATCGCATCACCGACGAGGTGGTGCTCGAACCGACACCCGGCCATTCGCCCGGCCATCAGAGTGTGCACATCACCTCGCAGGGTCGGGAGGCGCTCATCACCGGCGACGTCATGCACCATCCGGTGCAAATGAGCGAGCCGGATTGGCAGAGCAACTTCGATTCCGACGTGGATGCCGCGCGGGCGATGCGGCGCGAGATGCTGGCGCGATACGCCGGCACCGACGTGCTCGTGATCGGGACGCACTTCGCCGGTCCCGGTGCCGGTCACATCGTGGCCGATGGCGACGCCTGGCGCCTCGAAGCCTGAGGGAGTGAGATGACGCAGCCGGTTCCTCCGCTGCTGCGT
>JANLRZ010000171.1:0-2302 GCA_031362155.1 Acidimicrobiia bacterium
ACGTGGCCGAGTTCGAAGAGCGCGACATCGGCCAACCCCAGGCCCGAGTTGTGCGCGATCGACTTGAGCAGGCCGGGCAGGATCGCGGGGCGCAGAATCGGTTCCTCGGCACTGAGCGCGTTGGTGGCCCGTACCGTCGCCGCCGGGTCGAGCCCGACGCGGCTGAGGTCGGCCTCGGCAATGAGGGGCAGGGTCATCGCCTCGGAATGACCCAGGCCGACCATGACGTCGGCGACGAGGCGCCGAGCCCGCTGGCGGCTGGTGAGTCCACCCCCCTGCTCGGTGGTGTGGGGCAGCGTGCGGGGAATCGAATCGAGCCCGATGCGACGGCCGACCTCTTCGACGATGTCGATCTCACGGACCAGGTCGGGTCGGTAGGTCGGCGCAATCGCGGTGAACGCGTCACCGTCATCAGAGCCGTCGATCTCCTCGACGTCGATCCCCAAGGGAACCAAGGAGTTGCGGACCTGGTCGCCGTCGAGATCCAGACCGAGCACCGCGGCAACCCGCGCGGGGCGAACGCGAATCCGTTCGCGCGCCACGACCGCGGGGTACTCATCGATCGCGGGGGGACCGACCGGCGCGCCGGCGATCTCGGTCAAGAGTTCGACCACGCGATCGGACGCCCGCAGGACCCCGTTGGGGTCGACGCCCCGTTCGAACCGGGCGCTGGCCTCGGAACGAAGCCCGAGCCGCTTCGACGTCATCGAAATACCCATGGGGGCGAAATACGCGACTTCGAGCACGATCCCGGTGGTGCCATCGTGGACCTCGGCTTCGGCGCCGCCCATGATCCCGGCGATGGCCTGGGGCCGGCGATCGGCGTCGCAGATGAGCAGGTCGCTCGGGAGGAGTTTCCGTTCGACGCCGTCGAGCGTCGTGAGGGTCTCGCCCGCTTCAGCCGTCCGGACCACGAGGCCCGGACCGCGCAGCCGATCCAGGTCGAACGCGTGCGATGGTTGGCCGAGTTCGAGCATCACGTAGTTGGTGACGTCGACCACATTGGAGATCGGTCGCATCCCGGCGAGGGTGAGTCGGCGCTGCATCCAATCGGGTGACGGTCCCATCGTGACGCCGACCTGACGCGCGGTGAAGCGCGGGGCGCGGTCGGCGGCGTCGACCAGTACCGAGATGTCGGTCGCATCGCCCGACACATCCACGCTCGGCTCGGGCACAGTGAGCGCCACACCGAAGTGCGCGGCGAGATCGCGGGCGACGCCGACGATCGACATCGCATCGGAACGATTCGGCGTCACCGACAGGTCGAACACGACCTCGTGCAGACCGAGCAGATCGCGGACGTCCATACCGAGCTCCGCGTCGGCGGCCAACGGCAGGATGCCGTCGTGCTCCTCACCGAGACCGAGCTCGCGCGACGAGCACAACATGCCGTCGGACACTTCGCCGCGAATCTTGCGTTTCTCCAGCTTGAACCCACCGGGCAACGTCGCACCGCTCGGCGCGTAGGCGACGACCATTCCGTTCACAACGTTCGGCGCGCCGCACACGACGGTCGTCGTGCCGTCGCCGTATTCGATGTCGCAGAGTTGGAGTTTGTCGGCGTTGGGGTGCGGTCGGACTTCGAGAATCCGGGCCACCTTCACGCCGGTGATCTCCGCGCCCGGTGCGTCGAGCGCCTCGACTTCCAGGCCGAGTCGATCGAGCGCTTCGGCAATCGCACGCGGCTCGGCGTCGAGCGTCACGAAGTCTTTCAACCAGGAAAGGGGGACACGCATACGAGCGAACCGATCAGTACCGGGAGAGGAAACGGGAGTCGTTATCGAAGAAGGTCTTGATGGGTTCGACGCCGTACCGAAGCATCGGCATCCGTTCGAGCCCGAAGCCGAACGCGAACCCGGTGTACTCCTCGGGGTCGATACCGACCGAGAGGAAGACGTTCGGGTCGACCATGCCGCACCCGCCGAGTTCGATCCAGCCCGTCTGCGAACACACCCGACATCCGGAACCGTCACAGAACACGCACGTGATCGCGAACTCGGCGGACGGTTCGGTGAACGGGAAGAACGACGGCAACAACCTCGACGTCACCTTCTTGCCGAAGTAGGCGCTGGTGAAGGTCTCGAGCGTGCCCGCGAGGTCGCCAAAGGTGAGTCCGCGATCGACCGCGAGCCCTTCGATCTGGTGGAAGACCGCAGAGTGCCGAGCGTCGACGGTCTCGTTGCGGTAGGTGCGACCGGGCATCACCGCGTAGATCGGTGGGGGCTGACTCTCCATGAGCCGGATCTGCACCGGGGAGGTGTGCGTGCGGAGCAACACCTGCTCGGGTTCACCGAGGTCGACG
>JANLRZ010000212.1:0-11996 GCA_031362155.1 Acidimicrobiia bacterium
ACACCCGAGCGGCCTGTCAGTCGGTCGGAAGGGCGGCGACCATGGCGCGGAGGAAGGGTTCAATGTCGGCGCGGGTGGAGATGAAGCGGCCGAGCGCGACGGAAATAGTGGTGACCCCGATCTCGGTGAGGTGAGGCACCGCCGCGACCGTGCCCGAGGCGTCGACCCGACCATCGTCGGACACCACGACGGGCAACCCCACCCGCACGCCGAGCGTCTGGGGATCCCGACCCGCGGCGGTGAACGCATCCCGGAGCGTCTCGATCCCCGCGGCGACCTCGTCGACGCTCGGACCGAGTGGCAACCAGCCGTCGCCCAACTCGGCGATCCGAGCGATCATCGGCGGCGTCAGCGCACCGCCGTACCAGACCGGAATCCGAGCCTGCACCGGTCGCGGTTCGCACCACAACTCGTCGAAGGTCAGCGTCGACGAAGCGAACGACACCGGCGGCTCGTGTTCCCACAACGCCCGACAGGCGCGCACGGCGTCGTCCATTCGCTGGGTCCGACCGATGAACTCCATACCGGGCTCCACGAACTCTTCGCGTTGCCACCCTGTCCCGATGCCCAGATCGACGCGACCACGCGACAACACGTCGAGGGAGGCGACGGTCTTGGCCAGCAACAACGCCGGACGTAAGGGCGCGATGAGCACGCCGGTGCCGAGTCGTACCCGGCGAGTCGCGCCCGCAATGGCCGCGAGCGCGGTCAGTGGCTCGAGCCAGGGTTCCGCCGGAGGGTACGGAAAGGCCTTGCCGTAGGGATACCGATCGAGCCGGGGCCCGATCGCGACGTGATCGGGCAGTACCAGTTGATCGACCCCGACGTCGTCGGCCATGCGGGCGACGTCGACGACCGATGCGAGATCGTCGCCGAATATCCGGTCGAGCCCGGAGATGGTGACCGACATTTTCATTGCGACCTCACAATGTGGTGGCTACTGGTGCGGGCACTTCGCGACCGGTCGGCCAATACCCAATCGGGCGGCCGTCCACGGCAGTGCGTCTTGAAACGCTTGCTTCCAGACCGGGAAGGTGTGCTCACCTCCGGGCACGATCACCGAACACACGGCCACCTTCGCAGCCTGTGCGGCCGGGACCAATTCGCGCTGCGCCTGGAGCGGCGCCGGATCGTCACCCCCCACCTCGAACCAACCACCGAGTTCGGGGAAGGTCCCTTTTTGCAAGATGGCGAGCGGCTCGTGCGCATCGAAGTCGGCCTGGTTGTCCCGAAACAGATCCGACACCGTGGACCCGATGCTGTTGTCGTCACCTGATCGCGGTCCGAGCAGGCCGCCGAAGTCGAGGAAGGTGCGGAACCGCTCCTGGTGGCGCACGCCCAGCATCAGACCGCACATGCCCCCTTCGGAGAGCCCGCCGATCGCCCACCGTTCGGGTGTCGTCGCAGCGTTGTAGTGCCGGATCGCATAGGCGGGAACGTCGACGGTGAGGCACTGCTCGACCGGTCCGACACACTCGGTATCGGCGGTATCGGTGCCGTTCTCGGGAATCACCGTCTGGCGCTTGACGTCGGCTTCGGTGCTTTCGTCGGCCGCGGTCCGGCCGAAGAGATCTTGCAACGTCGGCATGTACGCGAAGTGCCGATTGACCCAACCAGCGCCGTGACGCCGGCCAGCGTGAAGAGAAACGGAAGATCAATGATCGAAAACTCGGCGGCCACGGCCGCGGAGCGTACTGTTGGCCGTGCCCTTACTCGCGGTTCTCCTCGCCATCACCGCCGCGCTCGTCTTCGCCGTGGGCGCCGTCGCCCAACAGCAAGAAGCGGCGAACATCGAGCACACGGGTGCAGCCTTCGTCACCCACCTGTTGCGGAGTCCCCGGTGGTGGGCGGCGACGATCGGCGACAGCTGCGGGTATGTCCTCCAGGCCATCGCACTGGGTGTCGGATCCATCCTCGTCGTCCAACCCCTCTTGATCGTGTCGCTCGTTTTCGCCCTGCCGATCGCCGCGCGCTGGAACGCCCGACCGATCCACCGAGCCGAGATCGGCTGGTCACTCGTGATCGCCGCCGCGCTCGCGGTCTTTCTCATCGTGGGCGATCCCGGAGCCGGCTTCGACACCACGCCCTTTCGGGACTGGATCCCGTCGCTCATCGGCTGCGGGGTGCTCTGCCTCCTTGGTGTCGGGTTCATCGCCGCGCGGGTTACCTGGGGACGCGGCGTCGGCCTCGCGATCGTGGCCGGCACGCTGTTCGGCCTCGGATCGGCCCTCACCAAGTCGATCGTCCACATCCTCCCCAACGGGTTCGACGCGATGACCAGCTCCTGGGAAACCTACGCGCTCATCGCGACGGGCCTCGTCGGGTTGACGTGCCAGCAGCTTGCGTTCCAGGCCGGATCGCTCGAGATCTCGTTCCCCGCCGCGATCGTCTTGGACCCGGTGGTGGGAGTCGCGGTCGGGATCGCCGCGCTCGAGGAACGGATCCACACCGATGGCGTTGGTTGGGTGTTGATCGGGATCAGCGCGGCGGCAATGGTGGTGGGGACAGTCGCGCTCGCGCGTTCCGGCGCGCCAACGTCGACCACACAAATGGCGGGAGACACAACACCACCGTCGCCCCCGCCAACAGGACGACGTAGGTCGTCGGGTTCCCGGTCTTGAGCTGATCCGGCGGGATGAAACCCAGTGTGAGCGATGCGGTCGCCGCCGCGACCCCGACGCCACCGATCACCCACGCGCCGATGATGCCGCCGGGCACCCGATACGGACGCGGCTGGTCCGGACGTGTGTGCCGGAGCCGGATGAACGCGGCGAAGACCAATCCGTACATCACCGCGATGATCTGTGCGGTCACCGCCGAGAGCATCCAGTAACTCGTCGACGCGTTGGGTACGAAGACGAAGATCAAGGCGAAGGCCGACCCACCAATCCCTTGCGCGATGATGAGTCCGACCGGGACGCCGTTGCCATTGAGTCGACCCATCCAATCGGGCGCGTCCCCATCTCGGGCGACGGCCGACATCCCCTTCGCCGGACCCAGGATCCACGGACTCAGGTGCGCCAAACCGCCCAGACCCACCAAGAGCGCCACCGGTCGCAGCATCCAGCTGATGCCCAGGCGATCGAGCCCGCGCTGGAAGAGTTCCATCGTTCCCGACACGAGACTCAGCTCGTGGGAAGGGATCACGAACGCCAGGAACAACGATCCGACCACCGAGAACACCACGATGACCACGACCGACAGCGCGATGGCGCGGGGGACGGTGCGGCCGGGATCATCGGTGTCGCGCGCGTGGAATCCGGCCATTTCCATTCCACTGAACAGCAGGATGATCCCACCGAGAAACGCGAGGTTCCCCCACGAAATCTGCGGCGCCAAGGCGTCAGCCGAGAACGGGATCTCGGAGCCGTCGCCCGAGAGGAGCCACGCGATGCCGAGGCCGACCACGAGCAGCGCGGGCACGATCGACCCCAACAGCGTTCCCACCCCACCCAGCCAGGTCGACGCGCCCGTGCCGCGCAGGTTGACCGCGGTCGCGGCCCAGAACATCACGAGCATGACGATCACGAGATAGGTGGAGTTGTTGGCCAGGGCCGGATCCACCACGTAGGCGAGCGAGGCGGCCATAAAAGAGAGCACCGTCGGAAACCACGGAATGTTCTCGGCGTAGTCGCACCAGACCGCGAGGAACCCGGTGCTCCCACCGAAGGCCTCCCGCACCCAGGCGTACACGCCGCCTTCCTCCGGCCAGGCCGTCCCGAGTTCGGCCGCCACCATCGCGATCGGAATCAGGAACCCGACGATCGCGATCCCGAACAGCGCGAGCATCGACCAGCCGTACACCGCCATCATCGGGAGATTCCGGGCGCTGACAATCGCGGCGACGTTGATCGACATCACCCCGATGACGCCCAGTCGCTTGGTCGCGCGTGGGCTCGCGGTCACCGAGCGTCGATCTGGTCCATCGCCCCGATCACCGTCCGCATCAGTTCGTGGTCGCGGGGCCCGAAGACGGCAATCGTGTGCGGGCCGAACGTCCAGACCACTCCGTCCCGCCGCGGCCGCGTCTGCACTTCGAGCGAGCGCGCCGCCGCGTCACGGTCCACCACCGCGTCGAAGGTGTCGATGACCACCGCGACGAGTTCCTCGTGACAGTCGATGCCGACATTGAGCACCGTGGTCTTGGTGGCTTGGTTGGCGAGGCCGTCGGTATTGGACAGCCGTGAACACACCACGAGCCCGGCCTGTTCGAGGCCACGTTCGACCTCGCGCACCGACCCTCCGGAGAAGTCGGACCGACCCGACGAGCACGACGCCGCCAGCGCGAGACCGACGACGATCGCGATGACCCGACCCGCCCCAACGGTCACGCGACCTCGGCCACCGCTCGGTCGGCGGGTAGCTCCACCGGCTCACTCGCGATCGGCGACGGCACGAACAACGAACGGCCGAACGGCAGAACGAGGAAGCCCTCCGCACCGGCGTAGAGCGCGCTCACCCGCGGGAGATCCGACGCGTCCGCGTACACGATCGATCGGGGGAGCCACTCCGGCTCGAACTTCTCGTTGAACGTACGGAGCGACTCGATCTGGAAATAGGGATTCAACTGCTTCAGCCCCCAGGCGACCATGCGCTGACCGGGGCCGTGCTGGATGTCGGGATCGAGCAGGCGACCCCATGCCGCGAAGTTCATCGACAGTCGTCGCACACCTCGTTCGCACAATTCATCGGCGGTCTTGGTGATGAGGAACTCCGTCATGCCGTTCGGCGCGTCGGGATCGTGACGCATGAGGTCGAGCGTGTAGCCCTTGTCTCGCCCGTAGGCCGGCACGATCCGCAGGAACCCGTTCGGCTTGCCCGTATCGTCGAAGGCCACACAGAGCAAGAACTCCGAACTGGTTCCTTCGAGGTCCTTGGACAACGTCATCGTGAACCCGCGTTCGGCGTTCTTGCCTCGCCAGCGGGCGCTGATCTCGTTGAGGGCCTCGATCAACGACGGCGGCGCGCTCGCCTCGGTCATCATCCGGAACGTGTGCGTCTTCTCGACCCGGCGCACTGCCTGGTGGATGCTCTTGGCTCCCCCACCCTGAGCGAGGCGGTCGCAGCGCAGGATCGCCTCGTCGCCCAGGTAGATGTGGCGCAGGCCGCGCGAGGAGTAGAGGGCGAGGTCACCTTCGCGCACCGCCAAAAACGCGGGCTTCCAGGCATGGGCCCGACAGAACGCGAGGAACTCGTCCACGACGAGTGCGATCGACTCGGGTCGGCCGATGGGGTCGCCCGAGGCCAACCCGTGGCCCGCCATGTAGGTGTAGGCGATCATCGCTTCGCCGTCGGAGGCGAAGAAGAACGACTTGTCGTCACGGAGTGCGAAGTACGCGAGGGTGTCCCAGCCGTACTCGTGGACGAGTCGGCTCGCGTGGTCCCATTCCGCTTCTCGGTTCCGATCGCGGGCTACGAGCGGGCGGAACACGACAACGACCAATCCGACCAGCCCGAAGATGCCCATCGCGACCAGGGCCGCAGGGTAGAAGTCGTGGAAGAATCGGGACTGATACTCGTAGGGCCCTTGGATCCCGACCAACCCGAGCGTGACGGTCTCGATCGCACCCCCGAGGGTCACCGCGGGCGTGATGTTGGACCGGTCCGCATAGAGCGCCGCGATACCGAATCCGTAGACCACACCGACGTACATCGGAAAGAGGCGCAGGAGACGCCACACCGACGGCGGGTCCGACGGCGCCGTAAAGCGATCACGGTTGAAGACCAACAGCGCCAGGAGCAGGGCCGAGTACCCGGCGGCAACGATGTGGGGACCCTTCGACAATTCCAGGATCACACTCACCGCGCTCAATGCAGTCGCCATCTGCCACGCCCTCCGCTTCCCCAGCCGCAACTGGTCGGCCAGCACGAGGAAGGCGAGCCCGATCAAGATCGTCGCCACCCGGCCGGTGATGCGCAGTTCGAAGGGCATCAGCGAGTTCCGGATCAACACCAGGTTGCGGTGCACCCACGGGATGATCGACGAGACCGACAACAACCCGGCCACGACCATCATCACCGTGATGAGGCGAACGGGGAACCGAGGCGCTTCCCGGGGCGGCGGCGTCGCCGCGGCGATCGCGGCCACCGTCGCGTGCAGCTCCGGTGGGTCGTCGGTGAGCGCCGACTGCGACGCGCCCGACTCGAGCCCGCCCATGCCGGGCTCGGGCCGCAACGTCGGAAAGAGAATCACTTCGCGGATCGACGGCGTCCCGGTCACCAACATGACGAGACGGTCGACGCCGATGCCGAGCCCGCCGGTGGGGGGCATCCCGTATTCGAGGGCGCGCACGTAATCGAGATCGACATCGCCGGCCTCGGGGTCGCCGGCTCGTTTGTGGGTCGCCTCGGCTTCGAACCGTTCGAGCTGATCGACCGGGTCGTTCAGCTCGCTGTAGGCGTTCGCGAGTTCGTGCCGGTTCACCACCAGCTCGAATCGCTCGGTCAGCGTCGGATCGTCCCGGTGCGCCCGCGCCAACGGCGAGACCTCACGCGGGTGATCGAGCACGAACGTCGGCTGGACCAACTTGTCTTCGACGTGGGCGTCGTACACCTCGTTGGTGAGCTTGCCCGCGCCCCACTCCGCCTCGAAGGGGATTCCCAGGCCCCGCAACACGTCGCGGGCGGCCTCGACCTCCATGGCGGGATTGATGTCGACCCCTGCATGTTCCTTGATGAGTTCGACCATGGTGGCGCGCCGGAATGGTGGCGAGACGTCGATCGTCTCGTCGCCCGCGGTGACCGACAGCTCGGGGACCACCGCCCGGGTCGACTCGACCACGAGCGCCTCGACGAGGTCCATCATGTCGTGGTAATCGCCGTAGGCCTGATACGCCTCGAGCATCGTGAACTCGGGGTTGTGGGTGGTGTCGACACCCTCGTTGCGAAACACCCGGCCCATCTCGTAGACGCGGTCGAGCCCGCCGACGATCAGACGCTTCAGGTGCAGCTCCAACGCGATGCGCAGGTACATGTCCTGGCCCAGCGCATTGTGATGGGTGATGAAGGGACGCGCGGTCGCGCCACCCTGGATCGTCTGGAGGACCGGGCCCTCGACCTCGCGGAATCCACGATCGGCCAGCTCACGTCGGAGCGCGGCAATGACGTCGATCCGCGCCACTGCGATGCGATGCGCCTCCTCGTTGACGACGAGGTCGACGTAGCGCTGCCGGAACCGGGTATCGGTGTCGGACAACCCGTGCCACTTGTCCGGCAGCGGACGTACCGCCTTCGCCAGGAGCTGGAAGGTCTCGACGTTGACCGAGAGTTCGCCCCGGCGGGTCGTCATGACCGTGCCCTCGATCCCGACCCAGTCGCCGCGGTCGAGGTGATCGAACGCGTCGTGGCGTTCCGCACCGATGACCGCGCTGTTCACGAACAGTTGGATCTTGCCATCGCGGTCCGCGAGCGTCGCGAAGCTGAGCTTGCCCTGGCGGCGCAGCAACATGACCCGCCCGGCGATCCGGACGCGAGTCTCGGTACTGGTTCCCGCCTCGAGCGCCCCGAACTCGGACCGCAACGCGCCCGCCGTCGTCGTGAAGTCGAACCGAACGGGATAGGGCTCGATCCCCGCCTCGCGCATCGCCTCGAGCTTGTTCAGTCGGAGCTGGCGCTGATCCCGGATGTGCTCCTCGGAGTGTTCCTCGGGCTCGGCCGTGTCGCTTTCCTCGGCCGATGGGTTCATCGCGGCGCCCGACCCGGTAGCTTGCGCCGTCGTCGCCGGCTCACTCGACGTTGGTTCCGAGGATTCGGCGGCACTCGCTTCGTCAATTTCGGCCATTTGGTCGAGGCTACCGGCGCGAGGTCGACGCAGCTTGGACCATTCAGTGACCGGAGGATTCATGGCCAGACTCGCAGGCAAGGTTGCGCTCATCACCGGCGCCGGCAATGGCATGGGTCAGGTGGCGTCGATGTTGTTCGCGTCCGAGGGTGCGCGCATCGTCGTCGCCGACTTCAGCGAGACGGGTGGCGCGGAGACGGTCGCGGCCGTCGAAGCCGCGGGCGGCGAGGCCGCATTCGTCAAGGTTGATGTTGCCAACGCCGAGCAGGTCGAGGCGATGGTCGCGTTCGCGATGGAGACCTACGGCTCGCTCGACGTGCTCTACAACAACGCGGGCATCTTCCCCGCCGACGACGGTGGCGCGACCGAGACGCCCGAACCCACCTGGGACCGTGTGATGGAGGTCAACCTGAAGGGGGTCTGGCTCGGCTGCAAGTACGGCATACCGGCGATGCTGGAAACGGGCGGAGGCTCGATCGTGAATGTCGCGAGCTTCGTCGCGTTGATGGGTGCGGCGACGGCCCAGATCGCGTACACCGCCTCGAAGGGTGGTGTGTTGGCCATGACCCGCGAGATCGCAGTCGAGTACGGCCGCCAAGGCATCCGGGCCAACTCCCTCTGCCCCGGCCCGGTGTCGACGCCCATGCTCGAGGAACTGATGAGCGACCCGGAGCGAAAGGCGCGTCGGGTGGTGCACATTCCGATGGGCCGACTCGGCCAAGCCGAGGAACTGGCCAAGGCCGCGCTCTTCCTGGCCTCGGACGACTCCTCCTACATGACCGGCGCGCAGCTCGTGATCGACGGTGGCATCACCGCGGCCTACGTCACCCCCGAATAGCGGCAGACCCACCCTCGGGGCCCGTACGCTCTCGGCGACCGCTCTCGAGGAGTACAGATGCCAGGCAATCTGTCGCCCACCACCCTGCGCGACCTCATCGTCACCGGCGAGATCGACACCGTCGTCGTCTGCTTCCCCGACCTGCAGGGTCGACTCATGGGCAAGCGCGTCATCGGCCACTACTTCGTGGAGCACATCCTTGACGGCGGTGGCGCGATCGAGGCGTGCAACTACCTCATCGCACTCGACGTCGACATGACCCCGCTCCCCGGATACGACTTCGCCAACTGGGAACAGGGCTACGGCGACTTCCGGTGCGTCCCGGATCTCACCACGCTGCGCCGGATTCCGTGGCTGGACAAGACCGCGCTTGTGCTCTGTGACCTCGTCGACGAGGGAACCGGCGAGCCGGTCGAGGTGTCACCCCGCCAGATCCTGCGCACGCAGATCGCCCGGGCCGCGGCGTTGGGCTTCGAAGTCAAGATCGGTGCCGAACTCGAGTTCTTCCTCTTCGAGGACACCTACCGCGAGGCCGCGGCCAAGCGGTACACCGACCTCACGCCGCACTCCGATGTGATCGAGGATTACCACATCCTCCAGACCACTCGCGACGAGTACCTGATCAAGCAGATTCGCAACGGGATCCACGACGCGGCAATCCCGGTCGAGTTCTCGAAGGGTGAGGCCGGCAAGGGTCAACACGAGATCAACCTCGTCTACGCCGAAGCATTGGAGATGGCCGACCGCCTCGCGATCTACAAGAACGGCGCGAAGGAGATCGCGTCACTGAACGGTCGGTCGATCACCTTCATGGCGAAGTACTCGATGGAGGAAGTCGGCTCGTCGTGTCACGTGCATTCCAGCGTGTGGGACGCGACGACCGGCGCCAACCTCATGTGGTCCGAGGACGCGCCCCACCACCTTTCCGACGTCTTCCGCGGGTGGCTCGGCGGCATCGTGACCTCTGGCCGCGAACTCGCGTGGATGTTCGCCCACTACGTCAACTCCTATAAGCGGTACCAGCCCGATTCGTGGGCGCCGACGGCGCTCGCGTGGGGGTACGACAATCGCACCTGCGGCTATCGACTCGTCGGCCACGGGCCCGCGTATCGCGTCGAGTCGCGTATCCCCGGCGCCGACGTGAACCCCTACCTCGCGTTCGCCGGCATCATCGCGGCCGGTCTTCACGGCGTGACCAACACCATCGAGCCTCCGGAACCGTTCGTGGGCAACGCGTACGACGCACCCGAACTCCCCCACGTGCCGTCCACGCTGGTGGAGGCGATCGACGCGTTCGAGTCGAGTGAGATCGCGAAGGCCGCCTTCGGTCCGGCGGTGCATCACCACTTGTTGAACACCGCGAAGCAGGAGTGGGCCACGTTCAACCGGGCGGTCACCGACTGGGAACGCCAACGCAACTTCGAGCAGATTTGATGAGCCGCACCTCGGGCACCGTGCCGCTGATCGCCCTCCCCGCGTACCCGGTCGTGGCCGGTCGCGTCGATGGTTGGGCCGACCCCGCGTTTGCGATCCAGCAGATGTACGTCCAGTCACTGCAACGGGCCGGCGCGCAGGAGGCCGTCCTCGGCCCGCGCCACCTCGACCGCGAGGCGGCGCGCACGGTGCTCGCTCGTTTCGACGGGCTCGTGCTCCCTGGTGGCGGCGACGTCAACCCCGAGCGCTACGGCCAGCCGGCCGCGCCGGAGACCTACGGGGTGATCGCGGTGCGGGACGAGTTCGAGTTCGAGTTGTGTGCGGCCGCGTTGGAGTTGTCGCTTCCGATTCTCGCCATCTGTCGGGGCGCGCAGGTGCTCAACGTCGAGCTCGGCGGAACGCTGCACCAACACATCACGCCGTCGTTTCCCGGTCACGGCACGCCCGGCGTCGAGGGTGCGCAGAACGTGCACGACGTGGAGATCGAATCCGACTCCCGCACCGGACGGGCGATGGGTTCGTCACGGGTGGCGTGCTCCTGTCATCACCATCAGGCCATCGACCGCGTCGGTCGCGATCTTCGGGTGACCGCGCGTGATGCCGACGGGACGATCGAAGCCGTCGAGCTTTCGGGCGCCGCCTGGGTGACCGCGGTCCAGTGGCACCCCGAGGACACCTCCGCCGACGACCCGGCTCAGCAGGGCCTGTTCGACGCGCTGGTCGACGCCGCGAGGCACTGACGTCGGGCCAACGCAACCGGGCGGTGGCGTCCACGTCGACGCGTCCAACGCCGTGCCCAATTCTCGCACGCGCGTTCCGCAAGCTTGTGCCGAAGGAGATTGGAAGACTCGGCACGCCCTACCTCGGTGGAAGCAACAAAGAGGTGCTGAGCCCGTGCGCGAGTTGGTGATCGTCCGCTTGGACTTCAATCGCAACGGTCGCGGTCCCGGCTTGGACCGAAACCATGGTTCCCGAAGACTGCACAACGCGAGTCGCCGGCGCGGTGGTAAAGCGCAACGAGAGGTCGGGGTTCGGCCCGACGAGATTCGCCGGGACAAACGATTGAAGCACTGGAGCGGCGACGATCGCGTCGGCACCGAGACACGCAACCTCGGGACCGGTGACCTCGAGACTGTCCCACGGCACCGTGATCCGCCCGATCTGCGATGGCGTGCCGTCGATGTTCGGTCGGCGCTCGTCGAAGCCGCGGAGCAACACACCGTCTTGTTGCCGGAGCGTTTGCAGTGACTCCTGCATGGGTGCGATCGGTGGCGAGGTCTCGAACGGAGCGGTCTGTACCCTGAATGGCACTGAGCGCGTATCGCAGAAGCCAGCTGCGAGCGCACTCGGCCTGACCATCGTGACCAGCGCAATCGCCGCGAGTTTGTTGCGGCCGTCGTATACCTCGACCTCCACGGTTGCCACCGTTCGCCCTGCGTGACGCACTTCAGCGGTCGCGGACGCGCGGCCACTCGGCACCGATCGAACCATCTGAATGTGCATTGAGGTCGGCGTACGCTCCGGAGTGGCACAACGAGCCAGCGCCACCACGCCCGCAGCGAGCGCTCCGCCGTACACCGCACCCCAGTTGCTGTTCAGATGAGCACCGAAGTCGAAGCACCATGTGTCGTGCTCGGGAGTCGGGCCGCCGAGGAAGTCGCGCACCGCCGCCAATACATCCGACGTCACGTCTTGCTGACTGCTCGACATCCAGAGCTCCTCGCACGTTTTCGACAAACGCATACTGCCGGATCGGCGGGCGGTCCGCTTCCCATCCGGTGCGACCTGCGCCGCCGCCTATTGCGGCAGGGTGCTACGAGGTAGGTGACGGCTCATCGTCGAAGGCCCAGCCCCATTCTTCGCTGCGCCGAAAGCCGCGCACCGAGTACCAGACCGACCAGGTCATGAGGGCGAGAGTGAACGGTATTCCCGTGACGACATTCA
>JANLRZ010000222.1:0-3623 GCA_031362155.1 Acidimicrobiia bacterium
CGGGCGCTCGAACTTCTGCGCGAGGAAGGGCTGGTCACCAGCCGTCGGGGTGCCGGGTGGTTCGTGGCGACCGACCCGGTCCGCCAACCGCTCGGTCGGGTCACCACCATCGAATCCGCCCTCGAAGCCGCGGGTGCGCGCCCCGCCCGTCGGGTGCTCGAGTTCGCCTTCGAGCCCGCGACTCCCGAGATCGCCAAGCTGCTTGGTCTGGCCGCCGACGCGGAGGTGCTCCGGGTCGTGCGTCTCAACCTCGCCGACGGCGAGCCGTTCGCGCTCGTCACGGTCTGGCTCCCGGCCAGTCTCGGTGTGCATGTGAGCCGGGCCGATGTCGAGCGGGCCACGTTCTACGAGTTGCTGCCCCTCCAGGGTGTCGACGCCGGCCGGGTGGTGCAGACGATCACCGCGACGGCGGCCGACGGCCCCCAGGCCACCCGTCTCGATGTTGGCGTCGGCGAGCCCCTCTTGGCGTGTCGGCGCATCACCTACGATCGCCACGGCGACGCGGTCATGGCATCCGATCACCGATATCCCGCCCAGTCGACCGCCCTCGAAGTCGAGTTCCCCGCCCCTCATCCATCTGGAGTTCCCCATGCCTGAAGCCGTCGTCCCCACCACCCCTGTGGAGTTGGTCCGCGCCGCGTACGAGCGCTTTCCGGAGCGCGCCGAGATCGCCCGCCGCCGCCTGGACCGGGCGTTGACCTTCGCCGAGAAGGTGCTGATCGCCCACGCCGACGATCCGGAGACGATCGGTCTCGATCGCGGGGTCGACTACGGCGACTATCGGCCCGACCGTGTGGCGATGCAGGACGCGACCGCCCAGATGGCGCTGTTGCAGTTCACGCTGGCCAAGCTCCCGAGCGTGGCAGTGCCGAGCACGGTGCACTGCGACCACCTGATCCAGGCGCGGGTGGGTGCCGAGGCCGACATGAAGAACGCGATCGACGTGAACTCGGAGGTCTATGAGTTCCTGCGGACCGTCAGTGCGAAGTACGGCATCGGATTCTGGAAGCCGGGCTCGGGCATCATCCACCAGGTCGTGCTCGAGAACTACGCGTTCCCCGGCGGCATGATGATCGGCACCGACAGTCACACGCCCAATGCCGGCGGACTCGGCATGATCGCGATCGGGGTCGGTGGCGCCGACGCGGTCGACGTGATGGCGGGCTGGCCGTTCAACACTCGCGTCCCCAAGCTCATCGGCGTGAAGCTCGTCGGTGAGCTCTCCGGCTGGGCCTCACCGAAGGACGTGATCCTCAAGGTCGCGGGCATCCTCACGGTGAAGGGTGGCACCGGCGCGATCGTCGAGTACTTCGGCCCCGGCACCGAGTCGATCTCGGCCACTGGCAAGGCCACGATCTGCAATATGGGTGCCGAGATCGGCGCGACCTGTTCGCTGTTCCACTACGACGCGGCGATGGCGCGCTATCTCACCGCAACGGGCCGCGCGCCCTTGGCCGAGTTGGCCGACGAGTACGCCGCTCACCTGCGCAACGACCCGGAGGTCGACGCCAACCCCGAGCAGTTCTACGACCGGGTCATCGAGATCGACCTGTCGGCGCTGGAGCCGCACCTGGTTGGTCCGCACACTCCCGACCTCGACCGGCCGATCTCGGAAGTGCGGGCTGCGGTGGAGTCCGAGGGATACCCGGCCGAGATCTCGGCCGCACTGGTGGGGAGTTGCACCAACTCGTCCTATGAAGACATCGGTCGCGCCGCGCACATCGCGCGACAGGCGTCGGCGGCAGGCCTGCGGGTCAAGACCCCGTTGCTGATCACCCCCGGCTCCGAGCAGGTGCGCGCCACGATCGAACGCGACGGTCTGCTCGCCGATCTCGAAGCCATCGGCGCAACTGTGCTCGCCAACGCGTGCGGTCCGTGCATCGGTCAGTGGCAACGCGACGACATCGTGAAGGGTGAGACCAACACGATCGTCTCGTCGTTCAACCGCAACTTCCCGGCCCGTAACGACGGCAACCCGTCGACGCTCTCGTTCATCGGTTCGCCTGAGACGGTGACCGCGATGGCCTTGACCGGCCGACTTGACGTCGACTTCGTGACCCAGCCGGTGACGGGCGACGACGGCACGAGTCTGCAGCTGACCGCCCCAAGCGCTGACGAGTTGCCGGCCAAGGGGTTCGACCCGGGCGAGTCGGGCTTCGTGGCTCCCGCCGCGGATCCGGCGAGCGTCGAGATCGTGGTGGCGCCGGGCAGCGACCGGTTGGAACTGCTCACCCCGTTCGCCCCGTGGGACGGCCAGGACTTCACCGGCCTGCGCGTGCTCATGAAGGCCACCGGCAAGTGCACCACCGACCACATCTCGCCCGCCGGACAGTGGCTGAAGTACCGGGGCCATCTCACCAACATCAGTGGGAACCTGTTCATCGGCGCGAACAACGCGTTCACGCCGGGTGAGTCGGGTATGGGGATCGACACCCGTGACGGCAGCGAAGTTGCGTTGCCTGCCCTCGCGAAGCGCTACAAGGACGCCGCGATCGCGTGGGTCGCGATCGGCGACGAGAACTACGGCGAAGGGTCCTCCCGTGAACACGCGGCGATGGAACCGCGCTACATGGGGGCGAAGGCCGTCATCGTGCGTTCGTTTGCTCGCATCCACGAAGCGAACCTGAAGAAGCAAGGCGTGCTCGCCCTGACCTTCGCGAGTCCTGCCGACTATGAGCTGATTCGCGTCGATGACACCCTCGACATCCTCGGATTGGCCGAACTCGCGCCGGGTCAGCCCGTCAAGGTCACCCTGCACCATGCCGATGGCACCACGGACCAGATCATCACCACGCACACCATGTCCGAGGAGCACATCTCGTGGTTCAACGCCGGGTCCGCCCTGAATCTGCTGGCGGCACAACAGCAGTAGACGTCTCGGAGGCGGCCGCCGACGCGCCGCACGGGCTCGAGAAGTGGGGCCGCACGATGGTGCGGCGCCGGTGGTGGGTGATCGGCGCCTGGCTGCTCGTGCTGGCCGTCCTCGGCACGATGGCCAAAACGGAAACCAACGTCTTCCGCGACGTGTTCACCGTCCCCAATACGAACTCGCAAGCCGCGACCGACATGCTCGGACAGCGGTTCCCCGCACAGCAGGACCCGACCGCCACGATCGTGGTGTCGGTGGACCAGGGAACGTTGACCACCCCGGCGCGCACTGCCGCGATCAACCAGGCGATCGCCGCGGTCGGCAAACTCCCGGGGGTCGCGAGTGTGAGCGACCCGCTGAGTGGCCTCACGAAGCGAGTCTCGGCCAATGGCCGGATCGCGGTGGCCACGGTGCGCTACACCGGTCCCGTCTCGTCGGTGCCGAAGAACGCGTTCACCGTGCTCGAATCGACGATGGCCTCGGTCAAGACCGCGGGGGTGACGGCGGACCTCGGTGGTCAAGTCGTCGACATCCAGAACACTCAGGCGTCGAGCGAGAACCTCTCGGAAGTGATCGGGCTGATGGCCGCGATCATGATCCTCTTGTTCGTCTTCGGCTCCATCGCCGCGGCGTTCATGCCGATCGGCGTCGCGATGGTCGGCGTCGGGATGGCGACCGCGATCCTGACGTTGCTCGCATCGAAGTTCACGATCGGCACGGTGTCGCCCGCGCTCGGGTCGATGATCGGGCTCGG
>JANLRZ010000125.1:0-8371 GCA_031362155.1 Acidimicrobiia bacterium
CTCAACCTGACCCTCGGCAGTGGGGTCGCGTCGGTCGGGTCCGGCACGATCGCGTCGTTGACCGCGGCGGCCAACCAGAACGTCACGCTGACGATCGCGCCCAACCCCAAGTTGGTCACGCGCGCCGCAGTCGTCATCACCGGCTAGCGGCTCCGAGACCTAGGTCTCCGGAATCATTCCGGGCCCGAAGTTTACCGGTTTTTAGCGGCGTATCCCTTTCGTACCATCGGTACCGCTCAACCACTCTGGGTGTGCGGCCGAAGTTCTGGTTACACCCGGGCGGAGACAGACCTGGGTCAGACAAAAAGGAATCCCCCACCATGGCCCACGTTCAGTCCCCTCGCCGTCAACGTCGACTTCGTCGACGTGGAGCGGTTGTACTTCTCGGTCTCGGTGCGTTCGGTCTCGCGGCAGCGTCTGCTGCGAGTCTCGGCGGACTGGGAGCGACCACCCTGGGTGCCGACAATGCCGCAGTCACCAGCTGTGACTCCGACGGTGTCACCCTCGCCTACACCAACACCTACAACGCAACCTCGGGCAAGTACGAGACCACCACGGTGACCGTCTCGGGCATGGCCGCTGCGTGTACCGGTAAGACCCTGTCCATCACCTTGGCGAGCGCCACTGCGTCGCTCGGCAGCGGTGGCGGTGCGGTCACCGGGGCCTCGCAGGCCTTCGTGATGACCACTCCGGCTGACGCCAAGCTCGTCACGCAAGCCGCAGTCGTCATCACCGGCTAGTCCTGAATGGGTGGCACTGGTCCAACGACCAGTGCCACCCGTTCCTTTTTTTCTTCCGAGAGGTCCCGATGCGCGCGCACCGGATGCTGGGAATCGTGATCGCAGCCGCCCTGACGGCCACCGTGACCACTGGTTCCGTCGCGGGCGCGGCACCGCTCGGACCCCAAACCTCGCGCACCCTGGGAGCATGGATCATTCCCGGTGGCACCGGTGCCCCGAACGTGCTCACCTGGTCGAGCTTCACCGGGCCGAACAACACCAACCTCGCGGGGAAAGCCCTGAACGGCGGCGGGACCTGGATTGCACAGTTCGGAACATGGAAGCTGTCCTCCAAGAACACCGCGAACTCATCGAACACGGCACTGTCGAACCTCACCACCGCAGTCGGAACCGTATCGGCCGCGGTCGAATCCACGACGCTCGACTTCGGAGGGAATCCCCGTGCCGGCCTCGTCGCGCTGAGCAACGGCACCTCGTTCCTCTACGCCGTCTACACCAAGACTGCGGGCGGCACCGTCCAGCTCTACAAGTACGTCAGCGGAGTCAGCACATTGCTCGCCTCGACGACCGGCGTCGGGCTTCCCATCGTCGCTCCAATGCGTCTCGACGCGACGACGAACACAATCCGCGTGTGGTGGGATGGCACGGCGCGACTCAGCTACACCCTCACCGCTTCGGAGGTCACGCTGCTCAAGAGCGCGGGGCACGATCGATTCGGGATCATCGCCGACGGCGACGCGTCGACGAACTTCGACGACTTCCACGTGGACCAATGATGAGCGTCGAGATCGAAGCGCCATTTGACCTCGGGATCGAGCATGAGACCGATCTCGAGGTTGCGAGCACGGGATCAGGACCGACCCCGATTCGATTCTCACGGGTCGCCGCGACCGCACCCGACGACGATCTCGCCGAACCACAGCGAGCGAGTATCTGGCAACGCTCGTTCCCGGCCCGTCGGCTGCTTGCCGATGTCGTCGTCCTCGGCCTGATCGCAGTGATCGCGTTTGCGCTCTGGCCGACTCGGCTCGGCGGCGCAACGACGTACGTGATTGTCAAGGGCACGTCGATGGAGCCCAAGTTCCATACTGGCGACCTTGCGGTGGTCCGCCAGCAGGATCACTACAACGTCGGCGACATCGTCGCGTACCGAATCCCGAAGGGCACCGCCGGCGCGGGCCAGATGGTCATCCACCGGATCATCGGGCGCCACCACGGCGGCTACCTCCTGCAAGGTGACAACCGCACGACCGCCGATACCTGGAACCCCACCGATGACGAGGTCGTCGGACGATTCCGAATGCTGATCCCGATCCCCGGAGCCGGCGCCTGGATGATGATGCCGTGGGTCTTCAGCGCATCCATCGGTATCTCCGTAGTGTGGATCCTCTGGCCCCGCAAGGTGGTCGACGTTCGCGGGGAGCATCGCGACTCGGATGCCGAGCCAGACCACCGTGACCCCGAATCGCTCGCCGATCCGTTGGCCGGCCCGGTCACCCCCGTCATCGTTGGTCAGCGGCGCCTCCGGCGCCTCGAACGGGAGGCCGCAGAGGCCGCCCGGCGCGCCGAGCGTCGGGCCCGCCGGAGCGCCCGCCGAGGGGTCACACTGGGGATCGGTTCGCTCGCAGTGGTCATCGTGGCCGTCGCCGTGACCGTCTTCGCCTGACCCACCGACCGACATATGATCGGTCACGGCCGTACTTCCCTACCTTCGGAGCTTCCGTGGCCGTGAGTGAACCGGGTAAGACCCGCACCGTTGCCGACATCATGAGTCGGCCCGTCGTCACGGTGAGCCCCGACGACAAGATGACCGAAGCCGCGGCGACCATGCGCGAGCGGCGAGTGGGCTCCGTGGTTGCCGTCGAAGGGACCCGGCCGCTCGGCATCCTGACCGAGCGGGACTTGATCAAGTTCACCGCCGCGGGCGCCAACACGAGTGCGGCGACGGTGGCCGAGTGGATGACCGAGTCGCCCGATTCGGTCGGACCCGACGTCGACGTGAGCTCGGCGTTCGCCAGCCTGTCCGAACACGGCTACCGCCACATTCCGGTGGTCGACGACGGCGCACTCGTCGGCATCGTGTCGATGCGCGACCTCATGCGCATCGCGCAGATCCAACCGGCCGAGAACCTCGCGCACGAGATCCCTCGTGGGCTCGAGGGCGTGGTGGTCGCCGAGACCGACATCGGCGACGTGCGCGGCCTCGAAGGCTTCTACCACTACCGCCAGTACAACGCCGTCGACCTCGCCGAGCACCGCACGATCGAAGACGTGTGGTTCCTCATGTTCGAAGGTCACCTCCCGTCGCTGGCGGAGCGAGCCGAGTTCATGGCCAAGGTCGCGCCGCTCCGCGAGATCCCGGCACCAGTACTCGCGGTGCTGCCCGCCATCGCCACCGTGGGCACCAGCGCGCCGCCACTCGACATGCTCCGCACCACGCTCTCGCTGATCGGCGCGCACCTCGGCTTCCGCCCGTCGCTCGACATCGAGGCGACCGAGCTGCGAGCCCAGGCCCTGCAGGTCTGCGCACTCGTTCCGACCCTGCTGACCGCGATCCACCGTATCCAGCACGGACTCGAACCCATCACCCCGAACTCCGACCTCGCGTACGCCGCGAACTACCTCTTGATGCTCCATGGCGAGGTTCCGCCCGCGGATCACGCCCGCGCCGTCGAGCAGTACCTGATCTCGACGATTGATCATGGATTCAACGCGTCGACGTTCACCGCCCGCGTCATCACTTCGACCGGCGCCGACCTCGTCGCCGCGGTGGTCGGTGGGATCGGCGCACTCTCGGGCCCGTTGCACGGCGGCGCACCGAGCCGGGCGCTCGACATGCTCGACTCAATCGGCACCCTCGACAACGCCGAACCGTGGCTCCGCGCCGCCGTCGAACGGGGCGACCGGCTGATGGGCTTCGGCCACCGCGTCTACAAGACCGACGATCCACGCTCGGTCATGCTGCGCGGCGTCGCGGAACGGTTGGGCGGACCCAACGTCGAACTCGCCGAGCAGATCGAGGCCAAGGCCATCGAGGTCCTCGCCGAGCTGAAGCCGGGCCGGAAGCTGTACACGAACGTCGAGTTCTACGCCGGCATCGTGATGGACCGCTGCGGACTCCCCCGCGAAATGTTCACGCCGACCTTCGCGTCGAGTCGGGTCATCGGCTGGTGCGCCCACATCCTCGAACAAGCCGCCGACAACCGCCTCATCCGCCCCAGCGCCCAATACGTCGGCCCACCCCCACCCCAACCACTCCCTCCCCTTTCATAACCAAAAGGGCAGGGACCACCGGTCGACTCGCTCGACTCACGTGTGTGGCAGCTCGATCGAGCCCTCAGCCAATGAGTGAGTGGCGGCACTGCGCCTCACGTGAGTTCGCGAGCGCAGCGAGCGCATGTCCGAGCCTGAGGTGCAGTGCCGCCCCGCATCCCAGCTCGACCTGCGAGAAGCAAACCCCTCTATGAAGGCGTCTGCAGCACCCACAACGGCAGCGTCGACCGGTGCTCCCCGCCCACATAACACCTCACCTCGACCGCACCGAAGCGTTCGACGGGAACGTTGCGCAGGTCGAAGGTGATTGGGAGATTCAGGTTCTCACCCATCATGAGTTGGGTCTCACCGAGTTGGATCTCCCCCGCGATCTCGGCGAGTTCGGCACCGTCTTCGTCCACGACGACGACCCGGACCTCGTGGGCCCGTTCGGCTTCGAGGCGATCGAGTTCCAACACGATGGCGAGGTGCACGCCCAACGGCGCCGGGAGCTGTTCCCGGTAGCAGCGGGTGATGCCGCCTGAGGAGACGAACAGAAGGCCTTCGCGCACTTGGGCGAAATCGGCGAGCATTGCAGTGGTCACGTCCATGAGTGCCTCAGCGTAGGCCCCACCCTCCGCCGGTCGGCGCACCCGCGGGCGGGAATCACCCGACGAGGAATTGACGGTGACCGACCCGCGGATCAAGCATGCGCGGATCTGTTCGTGCCGGAGGAGTCTCTATGTCCAGCCGCGTCCCCTTGGTGAACTACCTCGCCCTCGAACCGGAGCCACATCTGGTTGCCCATGAGTGCGTGAGCTGCGGTGCCCGGTTCTTCGATCGCCGCAACGGCTGCGCGAAGTGTTTCGGCACCGAGTTCCGCAATGTCGACGTCGCCACGACGGGCGAGGTGCGAGCGTTCACCATCGTGGCGTTCGCGGCGCCGGGCATCGAGACCCCGTTCGTGGCGGCGGTGGTCGACTGCGATGGGACGAGCGTGCGCGGAAATCTCGTGAATGTGGCCCCCGACCCCGAGCATGTCAGCTTGGGCATGAAAGTCCGCCTGGCCACGACGTCGGTTGGTACCGACACCGCGGGCACCGAAGCGATCGGGTTCGGCTTCGAGCCGATTTCGAACTGAAGGAGCACTCATGACTGACGATGTTTGGATTCTCGGCATCACCATGACCAAGTTCGGGAAGCGCCCCGATGACGACACGCTCGACCTCGCGGCCGAGGCGGTCCACGGTGCGCTCGCCGATGGTGGTGTGACCATGGCCGACATGGGCATCCTCGCGGCCGGCAACCTCATGGGTGGCGCAGGCGGGATCGGCCAGGCGCTGCAGAAGCAGGTGGGCCAGACCGGTATCCCCGTCTACAACGTCGCCAACGCGTGCGCGACCGGTGCGACGGCGTTGCGGACCGCGATCATGGCGATCAAGGCCGGCGAGTGCGACTACGGCCTCGCGGTCGGCGTCGAGAAGTTGTCGGGCGTCGGCCTGCTCGCGGGCGGCAACCGCGCGGCCGACCGCGACGAGTGGACCCCGCACGGTCGGTACGGCGCCGTGGCCGGCGTCGACGGCCGGATCGGCACCGAGACCATGCCGGGGGTGTTCGCCCAAATCGGCATGGAGTACGGCCACAAGTACGGCGGCACGAGCTTCGAACTCTTCGCCAAGATCTCGGAGAAGAACCACGCCCACTCCACGCTCAACCCGCTCGCGGCCTACACGAAGAAGATGAGTCTCGAGGAGATCATGAACGACATCATGATCGCCTACCCCAACACGCGTCCGATGTGCTCGGCGAACTGTGACGGTGCCGCCGCGGCCGTGGTGGTGTCGGGCACCAAGCTCAAGACGCTGAGCCTCGAACAGCAACGTCGAGCGGTGAAGGTGTCGGCCTCGGTGCTCACCACCGACCCGTGGCAGGAGGCGTGCCAGATCCTCCCCGACGTCAACACCCTGACCCGCAACGCGGCGAAGCAGGCGTACGAAGCCGCGGGCGTCGGTCCCGAAGATCTCGACCTCGTCGAGTTGCACGACTGTTTCGCGACGGCCGAACTCGTCCACTACGACAACTTGATGTTGTGCGAGGAAGGCGGTGCGGTCGACTTCTTCGAATCCGGTGCTCCCTTCCGCGACGGCTCGATGCCGGTCAACGTCTCCGGTGGCCTCGAGTCGAAGGGGCACCCGATCTCGGCGACGGGCATCGCGAACATCTGGGAGGTCTGTCATCACCTCCGCGGTGAGGCCGGTCCCCGCCAGATCGAGAACGCGAAGGTCGGCCTGGCCCATGTGATCGGCCTCGGCAACGCCTGCGGCGTCCACATCCTCGAACGCGCCGCGTAATTACTTCCCTTAGTTGATCAGGGGGTCGCGGGGGAGGCCGAGGATTCGCTCGCCGATCTGGTTGCGCTTGATCTCAGAGGTGCCGCCGGCGATCGACATGGCGCGGTGCATGAGCACGAGGAAGCCGGTCATGGCCGCGGGGCCGTCGAGGAACGCCAGGTCCGAACCGTTGAGCGCGGCCAGGATGGCCGCGGCTTCGTGACCGATCTCGGAGAGCACCAGCTTCGTCACGTTGCCGGTCGCGACTCCGTCCACTCCCGCCACTGCACGGTTCGCACTCCGCACGTTGAGCAGCGTCATGGCCTCCGAGGTCGCGATGTACTGACCGACCCGGCCCGCGCCGCCAGGGAGACGATCCGGGTGCGCGTCGAACGGCGCGATGAGCGCATCGCCCGGCAATGACATCCCACCTTGGCCGCCACCGATGCTGACGCTCTCGTTGCCGAGCGTGGCGCGCGCCACGGTCCAGCCCCCGTCGACCGGGCCGACCACATCGTCGTCGGGCACGAACACGTCGTCGAAGAACACTTCGTTGAACTCGGCGTTGCCGGTGACCATGCGCAGCGGCCGGACCTCGACGCCCTCGGCCTCCATGTCGATGACGACGGTCGTGATACCGCTGTGCTTGGGAACGTCCGGGTTGGTCCGTACCGTGGCGAGGCCGTACTTCGCCTGATGGGCGCCACTCGTCCAGATCTTCTGACCGTTGATGATCCAGCCGCCGTCGGCGCGGGTGGCCTTCGTCCGGACCCCGGCCGCGTCGGATCCTGCGTCGGGCTCGCTGAAGAGCTGACACCAGATGAGTTCCTGGTTCACCGCCGGCCGCACCCACCGCGAGACCTGATCCTCGGTGGCGTGCTGAATCAGCGTGAGGATGACCCATCCGGTGATGCCGAGCGCCGGGCGGGACACGCCGGCGGCGGCGAACTCCTGCTCGATGACCAACTGCTCGACCGCGCTCGCATCGCGACCCCACGGCGCGGGCCAGTGCGGCATGGCGTAGCCGGAGTCCACGAGGCGGGAACGTTGCGCGTCGGCGTCGAGCCCGTCGAGGGTCGCGACGAACTCCCGCACGGTGGCGCGAATCGCTTCCGCCTCGGGCGGAAGGTCGACCGAGCGCTCCCGGCGCACACCGGCACGGGTGAAGTCGGTCACGGCGACCGACGCGGCACCGGCGTCGATGACCGACTCGATCGCGGTGGCGCGGCGCAGATAGATGTGCGCGTCGTGCTCCCAGGTGAAGCCGATACCGCCGTGCACCTGAATGTTGAGTTGGGCATCGAGGTCGCCGGCAGGGATGGCGAGGGCGGCGGCGATCGCGGCGGTGTAGGAAAGCTGATCGCCGCCGGTCGCGGCCGCGCGTGCGGCGTCCCAGACGGCGGCCGTCGAGAGCTCCGCCGCGACCAGCATGTTGGCGCAGTGGTGCTTCACCGCCTGGTACATCGCGATCGGACGACCGAACTGTTCCCGCACCTTGGCGTACTCGGCCGCCATCTCGGTGCACTCACGGGCGATGCCGGTCGCTTCCGCGGCGAAGAGCAACCGGGCGTAGTCGACGAGTACCTGCGCCGCGCCGGACACGATCTCGGCGGCCGCGCCGTCGAGCACGATACGCGCGGCCCGACGGGTCGGGTCCATGTTCGGCGGCGTGGTCACCGTCGCACCGCCGGCGGTGAGGTCCACGATCGCGACGTCGTCGCCCACCGGCACGAGCAACACCTGGGCGACGCCACCGCCGATCACCGCGCCGGTCGAACCCGTGATGGTTCCGCCGCTCACGGCGAGGTCACCGTCGAGCGCCACCGCACCCACGGTCGATCCATCCGCGAGCCCCGGGAGCAGGCGCGCCTGGGTCACCTCGGGAGCCGCCGCTGCGATCACCGCGCCGGCGATGACGGAGGGGACGAAGGGTCCGGGCGCAACCGCGCGGCCCAGCGCCTCGACGACGACCACCAGTTCCGGGAGCCCGAACCCGGAGCCACCGTGAGCCTCGGGCAGATGGAGGCCCAGCCACCCCAACGCGCTCAA
>JANLRZ010000002.1:0-1717 GCA_031362155.1 Acidimicrobiia bacterium
GAGCAGTGACGTCTCGATGAACCGGACGTGGTCCGGGTCGTTGGTGACGTTCTCGACCCAGATACCTCGGATCGAACCGCAGTCATCGTCCCGGACGATGAGTTCCTGGGCGACGTCGACGAGTCGACGGGTCAGGTACCCCGAGTCGGCGGTACGAAGGGCGGTGTCGGCGAGTCCCTTACGAGCACCGTGGGTGGAGATGAAGTACTCGAGGACGGAGAGACCCTCACGGAAGTTGCTCTTGATCGGGCGAGGGATGATCTCACCACGCGGGTTGGCCACCAGACCACGCATACCGGCGATCTGACGCACCTGCATGACGTTGCCTCGAGCGCCCGAGCCCACCATCATCTCGATGGGGTTGAACTGCTCGGCCTTCTGCTCGGCGAGCATGGCCTCGGTCACCTGGTTGGTGGCGTCGGTCCAGATTTCGACTTCCTTCTGGCGCCGCTCGTCGTCGGTGATGATGCCCCGGTCGTACTGCTGCTCGACCTTCTCGGCTTCCTTCTCGTGCTTGTCGAGAATGCCGGCCTTGGCGACCGGCGTCACCACGTCGGCGATCGAGATCGTGAGACCGGCACGGGTGGAGTACTCGAACCCGAGGTCCTTCAGGCGGTCGAGGCTCTCGGCCACTTCTGACTTCGTGTACTGGTCGACCAAGAGACCCGCGATGTCGGTGATGTCGCGCTTGCGCACGATCCGGTCCTGGTAGGTGAAGTCGGGCGGGAACGCCTCGTTGAAGAAGAGCCGACCGAGGGTCGTCTCGACCATCACCGAGGTGTTGCCGTTCGTGCCCGAGCGGCGGACGACGATGCTGCCGTCGCCGGCCGGGTTCTTCACCCAGGCGCCCTTGGCGTCGTCCCATACCTCGCGAGCAGGGAACACGTCTTCGGGGAACCGGCCTGCCGGCATGCGCACCTTGATCGGCGCGTGAATCGACACCTCCGGCGCCCGGTCACCGTCACGCAACTCGTGCGCCATCCGCGCTTCTTCGAGCGTGCTGAAGACGCGACCCGCACCCGGCGCTTTGTCCACGACCTCGGTGAGGTAGAAGGCGCCGATGATCATGTCCTGGCTCGGCACCGCGATCGGACGACCGTGCGCGGGCGAGAGGATGTTGTGCGCCGAGAGCATGAGCAGACGGGCTTCCGCCTGCGCCTCGGCCGACAGCGGGAGGTGGACCGCCATCTGGTCACCATCGAAGTCGGCGTTGAACGCCGCGCACACGAGCGGGTGAATCTGGATGGCCTTGCCCTCCACCAGCACCGGCTCGAACGCCTGGATGCCGAGACGGTGAAGGGTGGGAGCACGGTTCAGGAACACGGGGTGTTCCTTGATGACCTCTTCGAGGACGTCCCAGACCTGCGGACGCGACCGCTCCACCATGCGCTTGGCCGACTTGATGTTCTGCGCGAACTCGAGGTCGACGAGGCGCTTCATGACGAACGGCTTGAACAGCTCGAGGGCCATCTGCTTGGGCAGACCGCACTGACGCAGCTTGAGCCGCGGGCCGACGACGATGACCGAACGGCCGGAGTAGTCGACGCGCTTGCCGAGCAGGTTCTGACGGAACCGACCCTGCTTGCCCTTCAACATGTCCGAGAGGCTCTTGAGCGCGCGGTTGCCCGGGCCCGTGACCGGACGCCCACGGCGACCGTTGTCGAACAACGCGTCGACGGCCTCCTGGAGCATCCGCTTCTCGTTGTTGATGATGATC
>JANLRZ010000006.1:0-20075 GCA_031362155.1 Acidimicrobiia bacterium
ACCTGCGGCGAGGCTTTGAGGTCTTCGACCGACTCGGCAATCACCATCGGCGTCGAGTGCTGCCCGCCGGTCTGGATGCTGGCGTAGGTCTGAGCTTCGTCGAGCACGTACGGACCGATTTCGGCCCAGGTGCGATCAGGATCCTCGGTCACGTGAATGAACGTCGGGCCGGATGGTCGCATCACGTAGCCGCCCTCGAAGCCGACCTTCTTCGCCTCGTCCTCGTACCACTCGGTGAGCTGCGGGTCGCTGTTCATGGGCATCATCGGCAACCGCAAGCGCGCCGCTCGCCGAGCCGCGGCCTCGACGCCACCACCGACGAGGATCGGCGGGTGCGGATCGGTGAATCCGCGCGGCGTCACTTGAACGGTGCGGCCCGCATATTCGAATGGCTCACCGGTGAAGGCTTGCAGCATCACTCGAAGATGTGACTCCAGGATCGCGCCGCGGCGTTTGATGTCGACGCCGGCCATCGCAAACTCCTCCGGCCGGTATCCGGCTCCGGCGACGGTCCACACCCGACCACGACTGAGGTGATCGAGCACGACCAACTGCTCGGCGATGCGGATCGGGTCGTGCAACGGCACGAGGAGCGCCGACAAGAGGACCGGGATCCGCTTGGTGGCACCGACGATCGCCGCGGCTGCGGTGATCGGGGTCGACAGCCAACCGTCGTGAAACCCGTGGTGTTCGGAGACGACCGCGAAATCGAACCCGTGCTCGTCGGCCCACCGAAACTGGTCCATGGCCGCGGCGTAGATCTCGGAATGTGTCGACGACCCGTCTCGCGGCGCCCGGAAGTCGTGGCGCATCGTGAGGAAAGCCATGGGAATCGCTCCGTTCAGCGGGAAAGGTGGGGGCCGACCTCGGCGCCGAAACGCGCCATCTGGTCACAGAGCTCGTCGATAGAACGGGCGGCAAATCTCACTTGCAGGTGCGACACGCCCATCGCGCCGTATTCGTTGAGCGCCTCCGCGATCGCGTCGCCGCTCCCGGCACGCGTGTACTTCGGGACATCCCAGGTCGGTTCACCGACGTGGACCATCTCGGTGATGACGCCGATATCGAAGGTCGAGCCCGGGCGCAGTTGCTCGGCGTGTTCGTGAATGAACGCGATCGACTCCGGCATCAACTTCTTCGGTGTGCCCTGGGGGATCCAGCCGTCGCCGCGTGCCGCGACCCGGCGGAGCGCGGGTTTCGACGAGCCACCGATCCAGATCGGAGGACGCGGCTGCTGCACTGGTCGCGGCGACAATCCGACGTTGCCGACGTACTCCTCGAGCCAGGACGCGAGGATGCCGTCGACCGCCTCGTCGGTGAGACGCCCGCGCTCGGCGAAGGACACGCCCAGTGCGTCGAACTCACCCTCGACGTGACCCGCCCCGACCCCGAGGATCACCCGCCCGTTCGAGAGTCGGTCGAGGGTCGCAAATGCCTTCGCGGTTTCGAGGGGATGGCGGTACGCCGGCACCAAAACGTTGGTCATCAACCGCACCCGGCGCGTCTGGCCCGCGACCCAGGCCAGGGTCGCGACCGGGTGGTACCAGGTGGTCGACATCGCGTCGGCCTTCTCGCGTGGGATCGCGATGTGGTCACAGACCGCCACGTAGAAGAACCCGGCTTCGTCGGCAGCGCGGGCGGCGGCGAGGATGGCCTCGGGACCAGCGCCGTCACGTTCCCACGGACTCGAGGTCAGCTGCGACAGTGCCTGCACGGGCAGCTGCATGCCGTAGACCAGCGCCGCATCGGGCACGACCGACACCGTTGCGTGACTCATGGACACTGCGCCTCCCGTTGAGGGTTCATAGAGAATGCACGACTCGCATCAGGAGGGCCAGACCACCGACTGCAAGTCCGTGTAGGCGTGCAGGCCGAACGAACCGCCATCGCGCCCGACCCCGGACTGCTTCGTCCCACCGAACGGTGTCTCCTGGTTGCGTTGCACGGTGTTGATACCGATGTTGCCGGCCCGCATCCGCCGGCTGACCGCCATCGCCCGACCACTGTCACCACTGAAGACGTAGTCGTAGAGACCGAACTCGGTGCCGTTGGCCAGCGCAATGCCCTCGTCATCGTCGTCGAAAGGAATCGCGACGATGACCGGCCCGAAGATCTCCTCCTGGACCACCCGCATGTCGTTCCGGCACCCTGCGATCAGGGTTGGTTCGACGTACCAACCCTTCTCCATGTGTCCGGGCCGACCGCCACCGGCAACCACCTCGCCGCCTTCCGCGGTCCCCGACGCGATGTACTCCTCGATCCGACCGCGATGAGATTCGGTGATGACAGGACCGATGACGGTGTCACGTTCCATCGGGTCGCCGACCTTCAGCATCCCCGCCATCGCCGAGAGCCCGGCCACCACGTGGTCATAGATCGACCGGTGAATGATGGCGCGGGTCGGCGCGGTGCAGATCTGGCCGGAGTGGAACGTCCACACCGAGCCGATCATGCCCACCGCGTTCTTCACGTCGGCGTCGTCGAGCACGAGCGCGGCGCCCTTGCCGCCGAGTTCGAGCAACTGACGTTTCATTCCCCGTCCGGCCACCTCACCGATGCGCGCCCCGACGCCGCTCGAGCCGGTGAAGCTCACCATGTCGACGTTGGGCGACGCGACGAGCGCCTCGCCACTCTCGGGCGTGGATCCGGTCACGATGTTGACGACACCCGGCGGAAAGCCGACCTCCTCGAGCAGCGCCACCAGTTTGACGATCGCCAACGGATCCTGGCCGGCCGGGCGCACGACCACGGTGTTGCCGGTCGCGAGTGCCGGTGCGATCTTGCCCACCATGTTCACGATCGGAAAGTTGTACGACGTGATACACGCCACGACGCCGACCGGTTGCCGTCGAGCAATGGCGCCGATCAAGCCACCCGGGGCCAACGGCGTGGCCGCGACTTCACCCGGCGGGAGCGGGATCACCATCGGCTCGAATGCGCCCCGGGCGTAGCGCTGGAACCGGACCGCGGCTTGGGGAACTTGCATCGACTTGCCGACCGTGGCCGTGCACCCGGTCTCGGCAATCACCAACGGGATGAACTCGTCTCGGCGCGCCAACAGTGCCTTGCCGGCGGCATCGAGCAGGTTGGCGCGCTCCTCCCGCGTGGTCCGCGACCACGAGTCGAACGCTTCCTTCGCCGCGTGGGCCGCCGCCTCCGCCTGGGCCGCCGACGCCTCGGGTGCTTGCCCGACCACCTCCTCGGTCGCCGGGTTGACGATTGGGTACGTGCCGTGGTCGCCGGCTACCCACTCCCCACCGATCAGCAGTCGAAAATCCTCGTTGGCGTGTGCAGTCGTCATCACTGGCAACACTAGAACCTGTTCTCACCAACCTATGGTTGCCGCTATGGATTTGGGACGGGTTGGTATCTGGACGCACTTCGAGACGCAGCCGATGGCACGGGCACAGGAACTCGCCGCGGAAATCGAGGACCTCGGCTACGGGGCCCTGTGGATCCCCGAGACCGCCGGGAGGGATGCCCTCGTCAGCGCCGCGCTGCTGTTGAGCGCCACCTCGACCCTGACCCTCGCGACCGGTATCGCGGGGATCTACGGACGTGATCCGGTCGCCATGGCCGGAGGCCAGAAAACCATCACCGAGGCGTTCCCCGATCGCTTCCTCCTCGGTCTCGGCGTCAGCCATGCCCCCGCAGTCGAAGGCCTCCGCAACAAGACCTACGGCCCGCCGCTCACGGCCATGCGCGAGTACCTCGACGGCATGGACGCCGCGCCCTACTTCGCGGTCGAGCCGGCGACGCCACCCACCCGGGTGCTCGCCGCGCTCGGGCCGAAGATGCTGGAGCTCGCGAGAGACCGAGCCGCCGGTGCGCACCCGTATTTCGTGCCGGTCGAGCACACCGCAATCGCGCGGTCCACGCTCGGCCCCGACGCCTTCCTCGCTCCGGAACAGATGGTCGTGCTCGAGACCGATGTGGAGAAGGCCCGTGCGATCGCCCGCCGCTCGATGGCGATGTATCTCAACCTTCCGAACTACGTGAACAACCTCATCCGGTTGGGCTGGTCAGAATCCGATGTCGTCGATGGCGGGACCGACGCACTGGTCGACGCGATCGTCGTCTGGGGCGACGAGGCCGCGATCAAGGCCCGCGTGGACGCTCACTTCGCCGCGGGCGCCGACCACGTCTGTATCCAAGTCCTCGACGAGGACTTCTTTACGCCGCCACTGGCCGCGTGGCGCCACCTCGCACCGGCGTTGCTGTAGTTACTGGTCCAGGTCCAGCCGGAGCATGCGGATCGCATTGGACCGAACAATCTGGACGATGGTGTCGTCGTCGAGATCCTTCATGATGTCCATGGCGACCTTGCGCGAGTGCGGCCACGTCGAGTCCGAGTGCGGGTAGTCGGTTTCGAAGGTCACCGTCTCCACGCCGATCTCGTCGAGCGACTTCAGGCCGTGCGGATCGTCGAAGAAGCAGCCGAAGACGTGCTCGCGGTAGGCCTGGCTCGGCGGCACCCTGACCTTGTCGGCCACTCCTCCCCATCCGCGATTCTCCGCCCACACCTTGTCGGCGCGGTCGAGCACGTAGGGGATCCAGCCGATCTGACCTTCGGAGTAGGCCAGCTGCAGGTCGGGGAAGCGTTCCAGGACCCCCGACATGAGGAAGTCGGTGAGCGACATCGCCGCGTTCATCGAGGTGAGCGTCGAACTCACGGCGGGCGGCGCATCGGCCGAGGTCGACGGCATCTTGGAACTCGAGCCGATGTGCATCGACACGACGGTCTCGGTCTCGGCGCACGCCTGGAAGAACGGATCCCAGTAGCCGTCGGGATCGTGGATCGACGGCAGGCCGAGGAACGGCGGGATCTCGGAGAAGGCCACGGCGTGCGCGCCCCGCGCCGCGTTCCGGCGGATTTCGGCGGCCGCGAGGTTCGCGTCCCACAGTTGAATGATCGGCAGCGGGACGAGACGACCTCCCGATCCGGCGCACCACTCGTCGAACTGCCAATCGTTGTAGGCCTTCACACACAGGTCGGAGAGCACCTTGTCCTCGCGCTCGAGGAAGGTCTGACCGCAAAAGCGCGGGAACGTCGGGAAGGACAGCGACACGTCGACCCAGTTCAGATCCATGTCGTCGAGGCGCGCCTTCGGGTCCCAACACCCCGGCCGCATGTCGTCCATCGTGATCGGGCTGATCGTCACTTCTTCTCGGGGGACACCGGCGGCAGCCATCACCCGGGTCATCGGGTACCGAAGGTCCTCGTAGAACCACCAGTCGCACCAGGTGCCGTCCTCACCCTCGTTCGCTTCGCGGTAGCTGTAGACGCCGCCGACGAAACTCATCTCCGCGATCTTGCGGCGTTCCATTCGCGGCCCGATCGCCTTGTACTGCTCGGGAAGGCGGTCCTGCCACACGTTGGCCGGTTCGATCACGTGGTCGTCGACCGAGATGATCTTCGGAAACTCTTCCGGGGTGAAGTCCATACCCCGCAGGCTACATCTGACGACCCGTCAGGTCCGGGCCTGGCCCACAGGTCGCGGGAACTCGGCATTGGCCTGGCTCCACCTCGGGTTGCGACGTCGGCTGATCAGCCGGCCCACGCGTCGAGTACGGCCGCCGTCGTCGTGAGCGTCGCCACCAGGGCGAGCGTGTTGGCGATCACCGCGGCTGCGTAGTCGGCCGGGACGCCGGCCACCGCGTCGGTCGGCATCACGAACTGATAGCCGTGGTTCACCGCATCGAACGCGAAGTTCGTCATCCCGATGTTCACCGAGACTCCGACCCCGACGATCGTCGTCACCCCGAGGTTGCGAAGCATCGAATCCAACTGCGTGCCCGTCATCGGACCGAGACCGTGATGACGGGCGAGCACCACGTCTCGCGGATCGTTGCCGATCTCCGCCGGCACCTGCACGGCCTCCGAACCCGGCGACAGCCGCAGCGGAGCCTTCTGGACACCCGCGAACAATCGGGCGTTCCGATTCGCGCCCACCAGATCGTCACGGGTCTCCGCCGTGCAGTGGAACACCGGAACCCCCGCGTCGCGGGCCTGGGCGGCCAACGCGGCGCAATGTTCGACGAGTCGGACCTCAGCGGCGGCCGCCGCGAGCGCCGGCAGCACCGAGGGCGTGCCGACCACTCCGTTCTGCACCTCCTGGAGCACCAACGCGGTGTGGGTCGGTGCGAGGAGTTCGGTGAGGTCCAGGGCCATCGTCAGTCCTCCGCGAACTGCAAATCGGCGTCGTTCATCAACACGGCCTTCACCACTTTGCCCGTCGCATTCCTGGGCAACGGCTCCGTCCGGATCTCCCAGATCGAGGGAACCTTGAAGTACGCCAGCGTCTCGGCACAGAACGCGGCGAGCGCGTCCGGATCCAGATCGACCCCCGCCGCAGGCACAACGACGGCCTTCACCTCATGACCCAGAGATTCATGATCGACGGGGATCACCGCCACCTCCGCGACACCGGGATGCGCCTCGAGTCGGTTCTCGATCTCGATCGGGTACACGTTCTCGCCACCCCGCAAGATCAGATCACGCTTGCGAGTCGCGAGGTAGAGGCGTCCGCTCGCCATATGACCGATGTCGCCGGTCCGCAGCCAGCCGCCGGGAAGGATCGTCGCCTCGGTCTCCTCGGGACGCCGCCAGTAGCCCGGCATGACCATCGGCCCGCGCAGGAAGATCTCACCGTCCTCGCCGTCGGGCAACACCGTGCCGTTGTCGGCGCGGATCTCGAGATCGACGGTCGGCAACGGCCGACCGGCGGCGTCGGGGTAGGCGACCAACTCCTCACCTGCATTGATCGTGGCCAAGGCAGCACACTCGGTCTGGCCGTAGCCGACGCCCATCACGCCACGCAGATTCGGAATCGCGGTGCGCGCCTTTTCCAAGAGCGCCGGAGAGAAGGCCGAGCCACCCCCACCGCCGTTGCGTAGGCCCGACAGGTCGTACTCCCCCAGACGCGGGTGGCTGATCACGCGGTGGAGCATCGTGACGGTATAGGACCACCCGGTGACACCCTCGCGCTCGATCAGATCCATCACGAGTTCCTCGTCGAAGCGACCCATGGTCCAGACCGACCGGATGCCACTGATCATGAACGCGACCGCACCCATGTGCAGACCGCTCACGTGGAACAAGGGATAGGTCACAAGCTGGCAGACCGGCGGCGCGTCAGATGGTCCCGGCTTCAACATCGCCATCCGCGCACCGTGAAAGAACGACATGCCGATGGCCGCGATCACATTGCGGTGTGTGTTGAGCGCACCCTTGGGCCGACCGGTCGTTCCGCTCGTGTAGAGGATGAGCGCCGGGTCGTCCTCGGCGATGGGTTGACTCGGCAGTTCGGCAGCGGGATGGGCGTGCCACATGCGATCGAAGTTGTCCTCGATCACGATCGTGGGGACTCCCGGGTCCTCACCACCGAGCCGGTCCAGGCGCTTCCGATCCGCCACCAACACCTTGGGATCACAATCCGCGATCCCGTACCGGATTTCATCACCCACCCACCAACCATTGAGCCCGACCGCGATCGCACCCAGGCTGACGGCCGCCCAGAAGGTGACGATCCACTCCGGGCAGTTCGCGGCCAGGATCGCGACGCGATCTCCCGCCTCCACGCCGTACTCCTCGCGCAGTACCTGCGCGACCGATGCCACCGCTCGCAGGTGTTCTGCGTGAGTCACCACTCGCCGCTGGTCGCGATCGGCGAAGATCACGTACTCCCGATCCCCGAAGTTGCTCGACGCCTCCAAGGCGGCCCGAAGGGACGGGAGCCGACCGGAGAAGACCGTCATCACCTCGCCGCCGACGTCCTCGGTCCCGGTTTCGAAGAACCCTCCGGGCGCGATCAACTGGGCTTCGAGTTCGGCCATTCCGGCCGGGATTCCATCGACGATGTCCATGGTCGCGGAGGCTAGCGGTGTCGCATCGAACGCCGTCAGTGGCAGCGTAGGAACACCGGGTGGCGCTCGGTCAGGCTTTCGCCAAGTTTCCGAAGAAGTGCTCGCACTCGGACTCCAGATGGTGCACACTGTCAGTGCCCCGGGAGCAGGCCGCGGGCCTCCCTGCCCGGCTCGCCGGCCGCTCCGGGGCATTTTTCTCGCCCCCACCGCTCCCCGACGTCGCCCTGGCGAATCGTGCTTCAACCTCGGGGTGACCGGTGCCGATACAGAACCATGGCGACCCGTCGACCATCTCCCACTGCGTTGCTGGTGCTCGGGTTGATCTGTGCCGTCGCCGCGACGGCGTGTTACGCCGTGTCGGCCACCCTCACCGACGAGACCCGCGTCGACGCGGAGTCGTACGAACTCGCCAAGAGCGAACCCATCCGCACCGAGTTCGCCTACCAGATCTCCGATGCCATCGCACCCCGTACCGGGGCGCCATCGCCGATCGATCTGAACCGGGCCAACGAGATCGCGGACAAGGCGGTCAACACTCCCGCGTTCCAACAAGCGTTCGCCCAAGCCTGGCCGCAGATCTACGGCCAACTCGTCCGCAGCGACGCCGGCGATGTGATCCTTGACCCTGGTCTGGTCAACCAGGCACTCGTGACCGCAGGTTCGCCGCCGGTTCCGGACCTCCAGCTCCGCGTCGATCGACCCGACGTCCCCGACCTGCGCAAGCCGCTCGAGGTCATGTCGAGGCTCGCGGGTGCCCTCGGCGCGATCGCGGTGCTCCTCATCGGATTCGGGATCGCGATGACCGAGCATCGCAGCCGCGCCCTCATGCGGGTCGGACGGTGGATGACCACGACCGGCATCGTCACGATCATCGTCTTCTGGGCGCTCCCGACCTTGGCCCTGCTCCCGCTCGGCGGCTGGGTCGGTGTCGGCGGCATCGTGCTGGCGACGGGTGACTGGCTGGTCGTGCCCGCTGCGGTGGTCACCGCGCTGGGCATCACGCTCATCGTGATGGCTCGGGCCACCGAGACCGAGGTGCGCCGCCGCGATCTCTCGGTCATCCCGCAGTCGATCGGTCGCACGCCGAAGCACCCGACCATCACCTGAGGACCATCACCTGGACCGCGGCAGCGATCAGGCCAGACCGGACACGGCCCGGTCGCGCACCGCGGCGAACCGCTCGAGGACCAGATCCGCCCAGCGGGGATCGTCGGGTGCGAACGCCGCCCGGAGTTGCGCCTTGATCTCGATCGCCTCGGTGCCGGTCGGGTCGGCGAACCCGTGCAGCCATGCGTCGGCCCGCAGCGCATCCGAGACGGTGACGATGTCGACGGTCCCCCACTCGATCGCGACGCCGGCAACACTGACCCCTGGCAGCCAGCCCGCGATGCCATCGAGCACGTCGCCCTGCACGTCGGCCGACACGGAGTCCCCGTCGGCCGGAACCCGATAGTCGTCGAAGTATTCGTCGAGGCGGGCTCGCCCGTCGACGTCGGGGTGACCCGCGATCAACTCGCCGTGACCGAACTCGCCCAGCCCCGTGTGCAGATCGATGACGGCGACTCGCGTCGCGTCGTCGAGATACTCGCCGACGATTCGACGCAGGGTGTGCTGGGACCACACCGGCGCCTGCCCCCCGAAGAACACGCCGCCCGGGTGCCGGTACTGCCCGCCACTCACTGCCGCCTGGAGGCCGTCGAATCCATGGTCGTTCGCGAATTGCAACAGCCGGGCCGTCGTGGACTGACGCGACTCGGCGTCCCACACGGGGGGAACGAGCGCGTCGGCGAGTTCGTCGTAGCCCGGGTTCTCCGGCCACGGCTCGGTGAAGTCGATGCAGTTGCGGTTGAGGTCGACGTTGTCCTCGTTGACGCGGCGAATCCACGCGAACCCGAACGGGTTGATGGCGTGCACCATCACGACCGAGACATCGGGCGGAAGGTGCACCCCCTCGCGTAGCCAGTTGGTCTGGCACAGACTGCCGGCGAAGCCTTCGACGCCGTGAGTGCCCGACATGACCAGCAACCGGTAGGGAGCATCGCGTGGGCCCACCACGGCAACATCGGTCGCGAGGGCACCACCGTCGGGCCCGACCAGCGGGTGATCGACCCGAGCTACGTCGAGTCCTCGATCGTGCGCCGCGTCGAGGAAGGCTCCCCGGGCGCCCTGATAGTCGGGTGCGAGACTCGCCATCGACGCGTCGGTCGGTCGGCTACGACTGCACGGGCTCGCCGGCCGCAGTCAGCGCGTACCAGATGGACCCAACGCCGTTGCCGTTCACGTCGCCGGGCTTCGTGTCACCAGTGAAGCCGTACAACAGGTGACCGTTGTACATGACCCAGTCCTCGCCGTTGGGCTGGGCGCCGGTCGATGATTTCGCGCTCAACCCCGGTCCGAGCGTCGGCACGCCGTCGGCGACCACGGGCGGCCACGCGGCGAGGACTCCGGCCGGCACCTTGCTCTCCGTTGCCGAACCATCGGGCACGTATTCGTAGAGGACCATGCCCTTCGAATCCGCCACCACCTTGCCTAACGTCGTATCCACGAGTTGGAGCGTGGTCGACGTCGGGTCGGTCGACGCGGGACTCGAGGACGACGACGAATCACTCGGTTGTTTCTTGTCCGTCGAGTCGGCCTTGCTGGATCCGCACGCCGACATGGCCAACATTCCGACGATCATGAGACCGAGCATTCGCTTCGACATGGGAACCTCCGAGGTTGCGCGCACCCTAGAACGGTGTCTCCGGTGGGGGCGGGATACCCGGCCGGGGCACCGAAGGCTCAGACCGTCGACACCGTGCGGGTGTGAGTACCGGACCGCAGCACCGTACCCGGCGTTGCCCCCGTCGCCTGGTTGGACCGGACGGTCTCCACCCCATTGACGAAGACGTGTTCCATGCCGATCGCGTCGGCGGTCAACCGGGCCGTTCCGCCGGGAAGATCGGCCACCAGTGTTGCTGCCTCCGAACCGATCGTGGCGGGATCGAAGAGTACGAGGTCGGCGCGCGCACCCACCTCGACCACGCCTCGATCTCGCAGCCCGAAGAGACTCGCCGGATCAGAGGTGATCATCCGCACTGCGTCCTCGACGCTGACAAGCTGGCGACCCCGCAGCATGTCGCCGAGGAACCGCGTGGTGTAAGGCGCACCGCACATGCGGTCCAGATGGGCACCGGCGTCGGAGCCGCCGATCATCGCTCGATCGTCTTCCCAGACGGTCTTGCGCAGATCCCAGGATGCGGGGTCGCCGTCGGGCGCGATCGGCCACAGGATTGTCTGAAGGTCGTCGGCGATGACGAGATCGAGCAATGTGTCGAAGGGGGCAGTGCCGCGTTCGGCTGCGACCGCCTCGACCGTCCGGCCCTTCAGTCCTTCGTTCGCGACTGAATACGTGTCGCCGATCACGTAGTGGGTCCAGTCGGCCAACCGCCGGAACACGCCCGCCTCGTCGCTGTTCGCCCGGGCGTCCATCCATCTCCGGGTCTCGGGATCGGCCAACCGCGCCATGCGGTCCGCGACCGGGAGCTGCATCACATCACCCCATCCCGGGAGCATGAACAGGGCGCAGTAGTTGAGGAAGCTCATGTTCATGGGAACGAGGACCGGCATCGTGAGGGCCACGACCCGCCCTCCGACGGCCGCGGCGCGGTCGCCGGCCGAGAGTTGTCGGGGCACCCGCTCGGGCACCCGCGAGTCGACGGTCAACACGTTCCAGTTGATCGGCCGCTGACCCGCAGCCGACATCCGCGCCAACAGATCGATCTCGTCATCTGCGAACTGATCGAGACAGCCGTCGATGATGCCCTCCAACGTCGTTCCCTCGTGCTCGGCGACGACGGCACACAGCGCCAACACCTCGGCTTCACTCGCCCACCGTGATGCGACCGGCTGACCGTCGCCGTCGGAGTGCGTCTTGGACAACGTGGTCGAGAACCCGAGTCCACCCGCTTCGATCGAACGATGGAGTTCGGCCACCATCCGTGCGAGTTCGTCGTCGGTGGCTTCGCGTCCGACGGCCTCACTCCCCATCACGTAACGACGGAGGGCACAGTGACCGACGAGGAACCCGGCGTTGACGGCGATCCCACCCTCGAGGCGGTCGAGATATTCGGCGAAGGATTCCCAGTTCCAGTCCACGCCGTGCTCGAGGGCCGCGAGGGGCATCCCCTCGACCTTGGCCATCATGCGCCGCAGGTAATCGGCGTCCTCGGCGCGAACCGGCGCCAGCGTGAAGCCGCAGTTGCCGCCGATGACGGAGGTGACCCCGTGCACGTTGCTCGGCGACGCCGACGGATCCCAGAACAGTTGCGCGTCGTAGTGGGTGTGCGGGTCGATGAACCCGGGCGTGAGCATGAGTCCGTCGGCGTCGATCGTACGGGTGGCGGTGTCGTCGATCGCACCGACTCCGACCACGCGGCCGTCGGTCACCGCGACATCCGCCGATCGAGCCGGCGCGCCCGTGCCGTCGACCACTGTCGCCCCTCGAACCACCAGGTCTGCCATGTGCCGCGGTCTCCTCACTTCACCGACTCGAAACGGACCCGGAGGCTATCCCGTCACATTCCGCGCTTCGCAGGAGGTCGGTCAGCCGCGTTGGCCGGGGTTGGGGTTCAGCGATCGGGGTCGGCACAACATCTGCTGCCCGCCGGTGGCCAGCAGGCGCCCGTCCTCGGACCAGATCGCTCCGACGCCACTCACGAGACCGTCGTGGGCCGACGGCGAATGAGCATCGGTGAGCAGGAACTCGCTCTCCGGGGCACGGGCATGAAACCGGGCGTGCACGTCGATGCTCGGTGCATACCAACCCGCGTCGTCGACGTGACCCCGTATGGCAACGGGCCACAGCACCGTGTCGAGGACCAGCAAGGACCGGCCGGCATCCACGAACGGATCATCGAAGGTCGCAGTGGGCCTGAACCGGTACCACGCGTTCTCCTGGAAGTCGCCGGGCGGCCGGTGATCCCAATCGTCGATCCAGTCGCACGGCCGACACTCGAGGTTGTCCCAGAACCGGAAGCTCGATTGGTCGGCCGGAGCCCGTTCGGACACGGTGAGCACCTCCCGAGGCGCCGGGACCGTGGGCGGGGTCCACGCGTCGTGCACGAGACCGTCCCCTTCGGTCACCACCCACACCATCGCTTCGAGGATTGGCTGGCCGTGCTGGGTCATCGAGACGGCCATGGACTCGACGCGCTTGGTGCGGCGCAGTGTCCGCACCTCGATGTCGATGTCGGCGAAGTCCGCGACTCCGAGGAAGTGACCCGTAAACGACGCGGGGCGGAGGAACTCGGTGTGGGCACCGGCGGCCCGCAGTGCGAGGACGGCCATGTAGCCACCGTTGGGACCCCAGATCTCCCAATCGCGCGACACCGTGGCCGTGTAGTGACCGTCGCGCCCGCGCACGGTGGTGTCGACATCCAAAGCACCCATCGGGGCATCGTAGGAACCCGGCGGCGGCCGGCGCTGGGCAATTTGCAAGCCACTAGCCTCCGCTCGCGACCTGCACGGAGGAGGAACCAGTGGCCCGCGCCGATCTCGAATGGGGAACGATCCCGAACCTGCTGCATCACGCGGCCATGACGCGAGGCGAGGCCCCTGCCATCTACGACGGCGACACGATTGTTTCGTGGGTCGAGCTGGAAGCCGTCGCCCGTCAGGCCGCCGGCGCATACATCGCGGCCGGCGTCGCGCCCGGTGACCGGGTGGCGATCTGGGCACCGAACGTGTGGGAGTGGATCCCTGCCGCCCTCGGCATCCACCTCGCCGGCGGGGTACTCGTGCCCTTGAACACCCGGTACAAAGGGGTCGAGGCGGCCTACATCCTGAAGCGCAGCAACGCTCGGGTCCTGATCACGATGGGCGAGTTCCTCGGCACCGACTACACCGACTTGCTGACCCGCGCGATCGATCCTCACGCCGACCTGCCGGACCTGGTCCGCATCGTGACCCTGCGCAGCACCGGCGATGGGAGCTGGGACGAGTTCCTGGCCTCTGCTCCCGCCGACGCCGACGCCGAGATCGATGCGCGGGTCGCGGCGCTCACTCCCGATGACCTCTCCGACATCCTCTTCACCTCGGGCACCACGGGCAACCCGAAAGGGGTGATGGAGACCCACGGCGCGACGCTGCGTGCCTTCCAGGCCTGGAGCGACGTGATCGGTCTGCGCGCCGGTGACCGCTACCTCATCGTCAACCCGTTCTTCCACGCCTTCGGCTACAAGGCCGGCTGGCTCAGCGCGTTGATGACCGGTGCGACGATCCACCCCCAACCGATCTTCGACGTCGACCAAGTGCTCGAACGTGTCGACCGCGAACGGATCACGATGCTGCCGGGCCCGCCAACCCTGTTCCACACGATCATCGATCACCCGCGTCGGTCCGAGTACGACCTCTCGACGCTTCGCCTCGCGGTCACGGGGGCGGCGGCGATCCCCGTCGAGCTCATCACCCGCATGCGTGATGAACTCACCTTCGAGACGATCATCACCGGGTACGGCCTGACCGAAGCGTCGGGCATCGCCACGATGTGCCGATACGACGACGACCCCGAGACGATCGCCACGACGAGCGGACGTGCCATTCCCGATGTGGAGGTACTGGTCGTCGACGAGACCGGCACGGAGATGCCGCGCGGCGAGCCGGGCGAGATCGTGATCCGCGGGTACAACGTCATGCGCGGCTACTTCGACGATCCAGCGGAGACCGCCGCCACCATCGACGCCGACGGCTGGCTCCATTCCGGTGACATCGGGATCATGGACGAGCGCGGCTACCTGCGCATCACCGATCGCACGAAGGACATGTTCATCGTCGGCGGGTTCAACGCGTATCCGGCCGAGATCGAGAACCTGATGCTCGCGAACGACGCCATCGCGCAGGTCGCGGTGATCGGCGTCCCCGACGACCGGATGGGCGAAGTCGGTATGGCGTTCGTGGTGCCGAGACCGGGGGTCGATCCGACCCCGGCGGAGATGATTGCCTGGTGTCGCGAGACGATGGCCAACTTCAAGGCGCCGCGTTATGTGGAGATCGTCGACGAACTCCCACTGAACGCGACCGGCAAGGTCTTGAAGTTCGAATTACGGGAACTGGCGGCGCGCCGGTTGGCCGGCTCATGAGCCTCACCGAGGCGGAGCACGAACCGCAGCCCGCGAGCGCCTCGCTGGTGGACCGCATCGTCCCCTGACCGCGATGACGTTGCACCGTGCGTGCAATGACATCTACCGTGCCGCGGATGACGAGCGCTCACGCAGTCGACGGCCGGTCGGTCCGGGCTGAACGCACCCGGGATTCGGTCGTGACCGCAGTTCTCGAGTTGGCCGGATCCGGAATCGGACGCCCGACGGCTCGCGAGATCGCCGACCGGGCCGGGATCTCGGTGCGCTCCGTCTACGTGCACTTCGACGATCTCGACGACCTCTTCCGGGCGGCCGCGGCCCGCCACACCGAGCAGATGGCGTCGCTCCTCACGCCGGTCGACGTCACGCTTCCCTTACCGCAGCGCATCGCCGCCGCCACTCAACAGCGGGTGGCCATCCACGAGAACTTCGGCGCCGTGCGCCGGGCGGCCGAGCAATGGGCACCGGTCTCGCCGGCCTTGGCCGATGTCCTCCGGACCGGGCGCGACGTCGGGCGTCAGGATGCCGAGCGACTCTTCGGTCCCGCCCTGGCGGGTCGAGCAGACGACGACGTCGTGCTCGGTGCGATCACCCTGCTCTTGAGCGCCACCGCATGGGATGCACTCCGAGACCAGGGTCTGTCGGCCGAGGCCGCCGCCGAAACCATCGTCCACACCGTCACGCGACTGCTGGAGCCCAGCTGATGCAGGTGTTGCGTACCCCCGACGACCGATTCGAGGACCTCCCCGACCTCGACGTCGCGCTGACGTGCCCACTTCTCGGCGTTCGGAATCGGTAGGTTCGGCGCCAGTGATCCGGGGGGATGCACCGACGATGAGCACGGCGGTCGCGAGCGCGGCGGTGAACCGCGCATGAACGCGCTCGCGATGAGAGTCGTACCGTCGGCACGGGCACGACAGATTCTGAGTTGGGTCATTCCGGTGGCCGCCGTCGCCTTCGCCGTGACCGTGTGGCCGTACCCGGCAACGCTCGGCGTGATCCTCAACGGTGTGCTCGTCGGCGGACGGATCGCGCTGATCGCATTGGGTATTGCCCTCGTCTACCGATCGAACCGCGTCATCAACTTCGCGGCGGCCGACCTCGGCGTGGCCCCCGCGACCCTGGTGGTCGTGCTGGTCCTCGGGTTCAGCTGGAACTACTGGCTCGGCCTCGGACTGGGGATCATCGGCGCGATCGTCGTGGGCGGACTGGTCGAGATGTTGATCGTTCGCCGCTTCCGTACATCGCCGCGTTTGATCCTCACGGTCGCGACGATCGGCATCTCCCAGATGCTGTTGTTCGTCGCCCTGAGCATTCCGGGGTGGCTCGGCGGCGACACGCTGAGCGGCCTCGGCCAGCGGTTGAGCCCGCCGTTCACGCTCAACTGGACCTTCGGCGGCATCATCTTCAACAGCAACGACATCCTGACCCTCATCACCGTTCCCGTCTGCCTCATTGCCCTCACGCTGTTCCTCACCCGGTCCCAGACCGGGATCGCGGTGCGGGCGGCGGCCGAACGATCCGATCGAGCATCGATGCTCGGCATCCCCGTCGGACGCATTCAGACGATCGTCTGGATCATCGCGTCGACCCTCGCCTTCATCGCGGTCTTCCTCCGCGCCGGCACCGTCGGGCTTCCCATCGGTCAAGCGCTGGGGCCGGCCTTCTTGATCCAGGCCATCGGCGCGGCGGTGATCGGAAGCTTCGAGCGGTTCCCGACCATTGCCGCGGCGGCGATCGGCATCGGCATCCTCGATCAAGCCAACACCTTCCAGCCCGGGAACCGACCGGCGTTCAACGACGTCGCCTTGTTCCTCATCGTGCTCATCGCGCTGATCTTCGCCAAACGAGCGACGAGCACGCGCGCCGGCGACGTGAGTTCGTGGCGGGCCGTCGGCGAGACCCGGCGGGTGCCACCCGAACTCGCGAGCCTTCCTGAGGTTCGCTATGCGTTCCTCGGCCTCGGCGTGGTGGTCCTCGGGGCATTGATCCTGTTGCCCCAGTTCCTCTCCGAATCCCGGATCGGACTCGCGTCGGTCATCGCGATCTTCTCCATCGTTGCGTTGTCGCTCGTGGTGCTGACCGGATGGGCCGGGCAGGTCAGTCTCGGTCAGGTCGCGTTCATGGGTATCGGAGCCGCCGTTGGCGGTGCGCTCACCGCCAACGGAGGGCTCGATATCTCGCTCGCAATGCTGATCGCCGGCCTCGTCGGCGCGGTAATCGCCGTCGTCATCGGCTACCCCGCCATCCGCCGTCGCGGCCTCACCCTCGCGGTCATCACGCTGGCGTTCGCGCTCGTCACCCAGACCTATCTCCTCAACACCGAGTTCTTCGGCGATTGGCTGCCCGCCTCGCGCATCGAGCGGCCGGACCTGTTCGGCGTGATCAGTCTGCAGTCCGAAGCCAGCTTCTTCTACTTCTCGCTCGTCGTTCTGCTCTTGATGATGCTCGGCGCCCGGGGGATTCGGAACAGCCGGACCGGGCGTTCGCTCGTCGCGGTCCGCGAGAACGAGAACGCCGCGCGCTCGTACGGGATCAACGCGGTCCGAGCCACCGTGACTGCCTTTGCGATCTCCGGGTTCATGGCGGCAGTGGCCGGCGTGTTGTTCGTCCACCAACAGAACGGTCTCGGCACGGCGCCCTACGCACCGAACGAGAGCCTCACCACCTTCTCCAGTGTCGTCATCGGCGGCATGGGATCGCTCCCCGGTGCGGTCCTCGGCGCGGTGTACCAGCGCGGCGGCCAGTACTACCTCAGCGGCAACTGGGGGCTCATCACGAGCAGCGTCGGGCTGCTGGCCATTCTCCTCATCCTGCCGGGCGGGCTCGCCGCCGGGTTGGTCCGATTGCGTGACGCGTACCTGCGCTGGGTCGCCGACCGTCGCAACATCGTGGTACCGAGCCTCCTCGCCGATCGGCGCGTCGATCCCGACGACATCGAGGCCGAGCCGCTCCCTGATGCGAGCCGTCCACTCCCGACCGGGGTCGCGTCATGACGGCCTCCACCGCCACCACTGCTGCCACCGAGCCGGCACCGGTCGGACGGCTGGCCCGATGGCGCCAGTCGCTCAGCGGCGGCGCGCCGCTGTACCCGCTGTTCATCCTGTTCGGGCTCACGTTGGTCGACCAACTCGACAAAACCGCGTTTCGTGTCCTCCTCCCCGATATCGCGAAGGACCTCAACCTCAGCACCGGGGCCGCCATCCAGTTGGTCGCGGTGATCGCGGCCGCCGCGATCGTTCTCTCTGTCCCCCTGGGCTTCGCCGCCGACCGCTACCGCCGAGTGCCGATCGCCATCGGCGGCGCGATCGTTTGGGGCGTGTTCTCGCTCCTCACCGGGTTCGCGACGGCGACCTGGATGGTGTTGATCGCCCGCGCCGGGTCACAACTCGGCGAGAGCGCCAACGGCCCGACCCACAACTCGCTCATTGCCGACTACTACCCCTTCGACGCGCGCAACGCCGCGTTCTCGTTCCACCGTTCCGCCTTGGCGTTCGGGGCCATGCTGGGACCGCTCATCGCCGGACCGGTGGCCGCGAAGTACGGCTGGCGAGTTCCGTTCATCATCTTTGCGATTCCCACCGGGATCATGGTGATCCTCGCCCTCAAAATGCGCGAACCCGTTCGGGGGCACTACGAACGCGCCGCAATGGGCGCGTCGGACGAGTCCGTCGCCACCGAGGACGTCCCACCCAGCTTCGCGGAGTCGTGGCGGATCGTCTGGAATGTCGGCACTCTGCGTCGAATCTTCTACGCGTTGCCGTTCATCGCGACCGCATTCATCGGTTTGGCCGAGATGAGCAACCTCTTCTACGACAAGGTGTTCAACCTCGGTACCGCCGACCGCGGGTACCTGGCCGCCGCCCTGGCGCCCGCGCAGTTGATCGGGTTGCTCATCGGCACGCCGATTGCAACACGACTGCTCAAGCGCGGACCGGCGCTCATCCCTCGCTTCGTCGCCGGAGTCAGCGTGGTGGTCGCCGCGGCCTGGGCCGGCTTTGCCCTGAGCCCCAACCTCGGTATTGCCATCGCGCTCAACGCCGTGTTGGTCGCCGGGGCGGTCCTCATCACGCCCGTGATCTTCGTCGCCTTGTCGCTGACGATCCCGCCCAAGGTCCGATCGTTCGGATACGCCGCCTCGGCGCTGTGGTTCCTCCCCGGGGTGGTGATCTACGGCATCATCGGCGCCCTGGCCGACTCGATCGGCTTGCGCGCGGCGATCCTCCTGAACGCGCCGATCTTCCTCATCGGCGCATCGTTGATCGCCGCGGCCGGCCTCGAGATCGATCGAGACATCCGGCGGGTCTGGGGCCAGGCCGCCGCGCAGTCGGAGGTGCTGTACGAACGTCGACAGGGCCGGGTCAAGCTCCTGCTGTGTCGCGCAGTCAACGTCTCCTACGACACCGTGCAGGTCCTGTTCAATGTCGATTTCGAAGTCGGCGAGGGTGAGATCGTCGCGTTGCTCGGCACGAACGGTGCCGGGAAGTCCACGTTGCTGAAGGCGATTGCCGGCCTGGCCGAGCCGAGCGACGGCGCCATCATCTTCGACGGTCGTGACATGACCTACACGCCTCCGAACGAGACCGCAGGTCGCGGTGTCACCATGGTGCCCGGCGGCCAAGGCGTCTTCCCTTCGTTGACCGTGCGCGAGAACCTCGCGCTCGCCGGTTGGCTCCACCGCAAGGAGAAGGACCACGTTCGCCAGGCCACCGAGCGCGTGCTCGAGATCTTCCCGGTCCTGCGCGACCGGCTCGACCAATCCGCCGGGAATCTCTCGGGCGGCCAACAGCAGATGCTCACCCTCGGGATGGCGTTCATCGAACGACCCCGCCTCCTCATGATCGACGAACTCTCGCTCGGTCTGGCGCCCGCCGTCGTGGGCCAGCTGCTCGGCATCGTGCGCGAGTTGCGAGACACCGGGACGACCATCATCCTCGTCGAGCAGTCGGTCAACGTCGCGCTGACCGTCGCCGAGACCGCCTACTTCATGGAGAAGGGCGAGATCCGGTTCCACGGCCCCACCGCCGAGTTGCTCGAACGTCCCGACGTGCTGCGTTCGGTCTTCCTCGAAGGCGCCGCCGCCCACGACGA
>JANLRZ010000035.1:0-54335 GCA_031362155.1 Acidimicrobiia bacterium
TCTCTCCAGATGCCTCGAATTCGTGTCGCCGGCGCGCAGCTCAACCTCGTGGTGGGCGACATCGACGGGAACGAGGCGCGCATCCTCGACGCCTACGAGCGGGCCGCGCAGGTGGACGCCGACCTCGTGGCGTTCCCCGAACTCGCGGTCACCGGCTACCCGCCGGAAGATCTGCTGCTCCGGCCGGCGTTCGTCGCGCACGCGGCCGAGTCCTTGGCCAAGCTCGCGGCGCGCACCACGAATGTCGCCGCGGTGATCGGATTCCCCGAGTTGATGCCCGACGGCACCCTCGCCAACGCGGCCGCGCTGTGTGCCCGGGGCGAAGTGCAAGGCGTGTACCGCAAACACCTGCTGCCGAACTATTCCGTGTTCGACGAGGAGCGGTACTTCGAACCCGTCGCGGCCGACGGACCCCTCTTCGTCGTGGCGGGCCTGCGGGTCGCGCTCACGGTCTGCGAAGACGCGTGGAGTGCGACCGGCCCGATCCTCACGCAGGCCGACGCCGGCGCCGAGCTGATCGTGAACATCAACGCGTCGCCCTACTTCGCCGGCCGGGTCGGTGAGCGCGAAGCAATGCTCGCGACCCGAGCCATCGATGCCCAGGCACCGATCCTCTACGTCAACCTTGTCGGCGGTCAGGACGAACTGGTCTTCGACGGCGCGTCCATGGTCATCGACGAGGACGGCGCCCTGATCGCTCGCGCCCACCAGTTCGAAGAGGACCTGCTCGTCGTCGACCTCGACGTGCGCCGTCGGGTGCACCGCAAGCCACCGGCCGGAAGACTCAAGCCCGCACCATTGGCCGAAGTCGCGATCAGTGAGGGTCACCTCGGGCTCCCGACGAAGCGGCCCCGCGTGGAGCCGTTGCTCGAGCCAGTCCACGAGGTCTACCGCGCGCTCGTGCTCGGCACGCGCGATTACATGGTGAAGAACGGATTCACTCATGTGCTCCTCGGCCTGTCGGGCGGCATCGACTCGTCGTTGGTCGCCGCCGTTGCGGCCGACGCGCTCGGTCCCGACAAGGTGACCGGCGTGATGATGCCGTCGCGGTTCTCGAGCGCAGGAAGCATCTCGGACTCGGAACGCCTCGCCGAGAACCTGGGGATCGGCACGCTCACCATCCCGATCGAACCCGCGCACGATGCCTTCATCGAGATGCTCGCCCAGCCGTTCGCCGGAACCGAGTCGGGGGTGGCCGAGGAGAACCTCCAAGCCCGCATCCGCGGCACGATCCTCATGACGATCTCCAACAAGTTCGGTTGGCTCGTGCTCACGACGGGCAACAAGAGCGAGATGGCCACGGGCTACAGCACGCTCTACGGCGATATGGCCGGCGGGTTCGCCGTCATCAAGGACGTGCCGAAGATGCTCGTCTACGCGCTCTGCGAGGACATCAACCGCCGGCTGGAACGCGAAATCGTGCCCCATACGGTGATCGAGAAACCGCCCAGTGCCGAGTTGCGGCCGGATCAGAAGGACGAGGACTCCTTGCCGCCCTATCCGGTGCTCGACGCGATCCTCGAGGGCTACGTCGAAGACGACCGGTCCATCGCCGATCTCGTCGGCGACGGTTTCGACCGCGAGACGGTGGTGCGGATCGCCGGTCTCGTCGACCGGAGTGAGTACAAACGCTGGCAAGCGCCACCGGGGGTGCGCGTCTCGCCGAAAGCATTCGGAAGGGACCGAAGGCTCCCGCTGACCAACCGCTGGCCGGGCTGAGCATGGTCGGGCGCCTTCGCCCGTACTTCCCGGAACTCGCGCTTGCGTTGGCCTCGGTGTTGTACGGCTCCACCTTCGTCCTGGTGCAGGACTCGCTCACCCACGTCTCGCCGAGTGGGTTCAACGTGTTGCGATTTGTCGTCGCCACGATCGCGCTGGCGCCGCTCGTGGCGCGCCGCAGCTGGCGCGGTCCGGACCCTCGACCCACCGACTCGCCCCGGGTCCTACTCGCGGTGGGGTTCGGGCTCGGACTGGTCGGGATCGTGGCGTACCAAACCCAGAACATCGGCTTGCACCACACGTCGACGTCGAACTCCGGTTTCATCACGGGGCTGTTCGTCGTGTTCACGCCGGTGCTCGCTGCGATCCGATACCGCCGTCGACCTCGGGCGGGCATCGTCGTCGCGGTTGTGATGGCGGTCGTCGGCCTCTTCCTGCTGACCGGCGCCGAGCTCCACCTCTCCTACGGCGACGGGATCACCGTGGTGACGGCCTTCGCCTGGTCGGTGTGGCTCATCGGAACCGGTGAGGTCACCCGCCGGTTCGACACGTTCGCCCTCATCCTCGTGCAGGTGGTGACGATCGCCGCCGGCTCGGTCGTGATCGCCGCATTCGAAGGGTTCGGCGAAATCACCACCATCGTGGTCATCGCCGCGCTCGTCACCGGCTTCGGCTGCTCGGCGATCGCGTTCAGTCTGAGCGCCTGGGCCCAGCGCATGATCGACCCCGAGCGCGCGGGCGTCATCAACCTGCTGGAGCCGGTCGTGGCCGGTGTCATCGGATACCTCGTGGGGGAGCGGCTGGGATTCGCCGGGTACCTCGGGGCCGGTTTGATCCTCGCCGGGATCTTCGTGGCCGAGCGCGGCACCCATTCCCCCCTGGCGGTTCGGCCGGGAGACGAGCCCCGAACCCTCCGCCGAACCTCACCGCCGAGGTACCCGCCGAACCCTCACGAGACTCGGGATCTGAGTCGAACGTGACGTGACTCCCGTCACGTGTGCTTGACCCTGAAGCTCGAAGGGACGAAGAATGCCCGAGATCCCTGTTTTTCGGGCCTGCAACGACGTTCGGAGCCGCTTTCTCATGGCCGACCCCTACAAGCCCCGCGCGGCGTTCGCGCCTTGGGACCGCCGAGAGCTCCCCGGAATGTTTTCGGTCGAGGAATCTGCTCGCCGGGTCGGCAATTACAAGTGGCTCGAGATGCGGCTCTTCGAGTCGCTCGGCGGGTGGGTCGCTACCGTTCCCGAACTCGACGTCAAGCTCGTGCTCGGTCGGCACTGCTACCACCACGCGTGGCACGCCGAGCTGATGGACAAGCGCCTGCCCGAACTGCGGGAGATGGACACCGATCGATTGTGCGAAGCCCCGAACGCTCAGATGGAGGCGTTCGTCGAGGCGCTGCGCGAGCCCGAGGCCCCCGAGCACACGATCGAGAAACTCGTCGGCGTGTTCCGGGTGCTCCTGCCCCGCAAGATCGCGGCCTACACGTATCACCTCAACGGCACCAGCCGCATCACCGATTCGCCGACCCAGCGGTCCTTGGGGTTCATGCTCCAGGACGAATTCGAGGACTGGCGCGAGGGCGAGATGCTGCTCCAATCTCTGATCGAAACGCCTGAGGAAGTCGAGCGGGCGACCCGGAGGCAGGCGGAGCTGGAAACGCTCATCCTGGCGGCCGGTGGTGTTGCGGGGCCAGGTAGCCTGGGCCCCGTCGTTGCAACCGAAGGAGCCTCGCAATGAGGAAGCAACTGCCCCCCGACATGCTGGCGCGTGACTCGCGTTTCGTGCGGACCTCGATCATGGATCAGGTCATGGATCCCCGGAACCAGAGGATCGGGGAGCGTGACCTCGGCTCTGCTCGGCTCCAGCCGGAGCGGCCGGCGGCCGCCGACCGGGCTCGCAACCTGATGCACGGCATCTTCACGGGCGAGATCCAGGCCCTCGAAGGCGCGGGCCGGACCACCTTCGACTTTGATGACGACGAAGCCCCGTTCGCGCTGAAGCTGGACATGGCGCGCCAGTGCTGGGACGAGAGCCGGCACGTCGAGATCTCGGTCAAGCTCGGCGACTGGATGGGCACCGAGATCGGTGAGTACTCCGAGGCGGTCTTTCTCTACGAAGCCGCCTGCGCGCCCGACCCGGTCCTGCGGCTCTGCGGCGTGAACCGCGCCCTCGAGGGACTCGCGATCGACGTCTTCAACACCATGAAGGAATTCGGCGACGCCTCGGGCGACCCGGTCCTCGAGTTCTGCGAAGACTGGATGCTCGCCGACGAAGTCACCCACGTGAAGATGGGTTCGGACTGGCTGCGGCGCATGACCAAAGACGACCCGGAGCGGCTCGAGAAGGCGCTCGAGTTCCAGCGCACCGTCGACAAGCTGTTCAGCCTGGGTGGGTTCCGCGGCGAGACCGAGGAGAACCCGATCCAGCTTGCTCGCAGCTTCCGTGCGATGGCCGGCTTCTCGACCGACGAGATCGACGAGATCGCCGAGCTCGCCGCTCAAGCCAAGCGCGACGCCGAGGCCCTGGTCGCGGGTTCGGCCTAGAGCGATCCGAACGGCCTTATCCGAGCGGCTCGCTTCGGTCGGGCCAAGAGGGGACATGCAGTGAGTGTCACGTTGATTCCGGCTGAGTTCACGCTGGTCAAGTTCGACGCCGACGAGGTGCGGACGATCATCGACCAGACGATGGCCGAGGTCTCGTTTCCCGCTGGTGTCGATGTCACCGTCGAGGTTGACGAGGTGCTCCCGCACCCGCTGACGGCGTCGGCAGTCGAGATCGTCGACGGTGCGGCCAAGCTGTGGTTCACCGGTGGGTGTTTCGAGAGCCCCCAACGCCAGACCGGCCTGTCGGTCGACAACACCCGGGTCGAACTCGGTGCGGCGCTCCTGCGGGCGATCGACCGACTCACCGGTGGCTTCGAGCACGCACCCGCGGACGACGAACTCGACGAGCGGCAGCGGGCCATCTGGGATACCTACGCCGAAGGCCGCCTGGCGGCGCTCGGCTACCCGGTTCGGGTCCAGCGCCGTCGTTATACCTTCCGCCTCTTCGGTGGGTTCAACGACCTTGCCGACGCGGAGTTCGAGCAGTTGTGGTCGGGTGCGAGCTTGACCTGGCTCGAGCTCGCGGCGATGGCCGACGCGCTCGCCGACGCCGATACCCGGCCGGAGCGCAAGAAATCGCTGCGGAAGGAATCGCTCCGCCGCACGGCGACCGCCTGATTCCTCGAAGCTCTCCGAGCTCGTTCGGCTATTCCAGGTCGTGGGCGGAGATCACGTCGTAGAGCTCGAGGTCGGGAGGACCGGTCAAGAGCTTCGACGCCTGGGTCGCCATGGTGATCATCGCTTCACTGTTGAGATGTTCGCGCTGCGCGTCGGCATCGTCCCACTTCTCGACGACGAGGAAACGCCCTGGAGTGGAGGTCGATGTCACGAGATCGATGTTCCGACAGCCCGTCACGGACCGGCTCACCACCACGTAACGCGCGAGGACGCCGGCCAGTTCTTCCTCGTTTCCGCTGCGAGCCTGGAACAACCCGGCGACTACGCTGATCTCCACATCTGACACAGAGCCTCCTCGGACTGACGTTATCCACAGACGTATGTGGAAAAAGCGCCTTGACGGACTCTGTATCGTACAGAGACCACTTCCGCCGGTCCGGGAACAAAAACTTCCCCTCCCGACGTTGTGCACTTATCCACAAGTTCGAGTTTCGGAGACCGATTTTCTTGGCAAAAGAACGCGTGGAACGGGATGAAGAAGACCTGGTTCGGCTGTATCTCACCGATATCGGTCAATACCCACTCCTGACCAAGGACGACGAGGTGCGCCTGGCCCAGCAGATCGAGCTGGGCAAAGAGGCCGTGGCCGAACTCGAAGCTGGCGGGAAAGGTGTCACAGCAACGAAGAAGCGCGAACTGCGCAAGAACGTTCGCGTCGGCGACGATGCCGAGCGCACGTTCGTGCAATCGAACCTCCGGCTGGTCGTCTCGATCGCCAAGAAGTACCAGGCCTCGGGTCTGCCGCTCCTGGACCTCATCCAGGAAGGCAACCTCGGCCTGATGCACGCCGTCGAGAAATTCGACTGGCGCAAAGGCTTCAAGTTCTCCACCTATGCAACGTGGTGGATCCGTCAGGCGATCACACGCGGTATCGCGAACACCGGCCGCACGATTCGGCTCCCGGTTCACGCGGGCGACACCCTCGCCCGGTTGCAGAAGGCCCGTTCGCGTCTGGAGCTGAAGCTCGGTCGTCCGGCCACACTGGCCGAGCTCTCGGCCGAGGTCGAGATGCCCGAGGACAAGGTCACCGAGGCACTGCGCTTCGCGGCCGAACCGCTCTCGCTGTCGGAACCACTCCGTGAAGACGGCGACGCCGAACTCGGCGACATCGTCGAGGACCGTTCGGCTGAGTCTCCGTTCGAGGTCGCGGCCACGGCGTTGCTGCCGGCCGAGATCGAGAAGCTGCTCTCCCCGCTCGACGAGCGCGAACGTCAGATTCTGGCGTTGCGGTTCGGTCTCGACCGGGGTGAGCCGCGGACGCTCGAAGAGGTGGGCGAGTACTTCAACCTCACCCGCGAGCGGATCCGCCAGATCGAGGCTCGGGCTATGAGCAAGCTGCGTCACCCGTCGGCCGACACCGGCGCCCGCGACCTCCTCGCCGTCTAACCACCCCACCTACCGAACCCGCGCCCGTATCGCACCCCAGGGGGTGCGCTCCGCGTGTCGGTTCGGGCGCGAGCCGGGATCCAGCCTCGCCGCGGCGGTTGTCGACCAGACGGTGCTCTGCCAGACTGCGCGCCTCAACTCGGGGATGGCGACATGGGGATTCGTGGGGGGTTTCGCAGAGCCCTTGCAGGTGTTGCTGCGCTGAGTTCGCTCGGGCTTGGTGCGATGCCGGCCGGGGCGGCAGTACCCGCCGTCACGCTCGACCAGTCGGTCGATCTGGCCAGCCCCAGTTCGGTCGTGGTCAGCTGGAGTGGTTTCTCCGAGGGTGGCACGTCCTTCTCGTTGGCCATCTGCGACGGGGCTGTCCAGTCGACGGAGGACTGTGGGATTCTCGGCAGTGTCAATCCGAGTGCATCGGGTTCCACGACGGTCATCGTGTCCGCCACATTCGCCGCGTTCGGTGGCCCCCTCCACGACTGTCGTATGAGCGGCGCGTGTGTCATCGCGGTGACGCAGTTCGTTCCCGATTTGGTCACGGCGTCGGCGCCGGTGTCGTTCGCGGGTACCTCGAGCATTGGCACGCTGACCGTGGATCCGGCGAGCGATCTCGACGACGGCGAGTCGGTGATCGCGACGCTGGCAGGCTGGTCCGGGTCGGACTCAATACGCCTTGAGCAATGCCAAGCCTTTCCCGCGCCGTGTCGGATGCTCGCCACCTTCGAGTCTCCGTCTGATCGTGAGACGACGTCCTTCTCCGTCTCCAGGTTTCTTCCGGACGACGTGACTGACGCCGACTGCGCGTCCGGTGTGGCGTGCTTCGTACGCGCGACTTCGGTCGTCGGTGGGGCGGACGTCGGCAGTCGCCAGATGTCGTTGGAGTTCTTCCATCGAGGACCGTTCTCGATCTCGGTCGCGCCAATCGGTCCATACGCCGACGGTCAAGTCGTCGGGCTGAGTGGCCAGGGCTTGTCGCGTGCGCTGTCCTACACGGCGCGGCAGTGCCTTGCGTTCGTTCCTACCTGTGATCCGCCCGTTGTGATTTCGCCCGCGGTCGACGGCACGTTCAGTCTGGATTTCACCGTGCGTGACGAGGTCGCGGGAACGTCGTGCCGGTTTCGCGGGCTCCAATGCAGCCTGATCGTCGAAGGTACCAACGGTGCCGTTCTGCAGCAGCGGTCGGTCAATCTCCAATTCGCGCCCATCGCGTTCGAGGCCGTCCCGTCGACGGGCTTGGCCGCTTACCAGCCCGTGGTCGTGCGGTCGACGGTGTCGGGGAGGACCTACACCATCGAACAGTGCGGTCCGGCCGGCCCGTGCACGGTCAAGGCCCACGGGTCGGCGGGCCTCGAATTCGTGAAGGAGACGGTGCGGGTCACCCGGCGGGTCGGGCCCGAGTTCTCGGTCGATTGCGTGATGGTGCAGTGCGAGATGCGACTCAGCGTCGATGGCATGCGTGTCGCCGGGGTGCCGCTGGCGTTTGCCCAACCACCCACCAGCGTGTCGGTGCGTCCCTCGGTCGCCTACGAGACCGATGGCGTCGCGTTCGTGAAGATCGCGCTGAGCCGGTCGACCGATTCACCGGTCACGGTGACGGTAGCGACCTTCGACGGATCGGCGACCGCGCCTGCCGATTACACCACGACCACGACGATGGTCGTGATCCCGGCGGGGGATCGGGTCGGCTACGCCGTGTTTCCGGTAGCGAGCGACGAAGTCGCCGAGGGCTCGGAGCAGTTTGGAGCCCGCATCGTTGACGTGGCGGGCGCCTGGCGCGACCGGGGGCGGGCCGAAGTGACGCTGTTCGATACGAGGGTCGGCGTCACCTGATGGGTTGCGCCGATACTCCGAGGAGGACCGGATGAGCTGGCCGAAGGCGATGAGAACTTCTCGGTGCGGCTCCACGATCCGATGGGCGCCTTCCTGACTCTCAGCCGGGGCTGACGACGTCGCCGACGGTCACGACACCCGGCGCGGTCACGAGCGTGCCGACGCCGAGGTTGTTGGCGCGGTCGCGGTTGATGGTGCGCAGGACTTCGAGGTCCCGCTCGATGCCGCCCGGTTGTGGACGGGTGGTCATCACACACCGGTCGATCAGCTTGACGACCTCGAGTTCACTCTCGCCGATCCTCAGGGTCGAGCCGACCCAGGCATCCTCATCGGTCCCGTCGACCACGATGTTCGGTCGAAAGCGACGCATGTCCCACTCACCGACCGTCGCCGTGCCGATGATCGAGACCTGCGTCCGGGTCGAGTCGTGGAAGGTCCCGGCCGGCCCTTGCCACTGGAACCACTCGACGCTGGGGTCGCGGTCGGCGTCGTCGTCGTTGGCGAGACCAATCTCGAAGGTGCCGATCGTCGTGTCGGTGGCCTCGCGCAAGGCGACGGGATGGCTGAGCCACGTGGAGAGTGCGGTGTCGTCGTTCGCGATCGAACCATCCGGCAACGTGATCTGTACGCCGTCGTCGATGAGCGCGGCATGGGCGAAGAGCAGTTCGGGCTGGCGACGCCCCGTGAGCGCGAGGCCGGTTTCGGTGTCGACGATGGCCCACCCGCGGTCGCCCACGATGCCCCGCGGCCCGATGCGGGCTTCGGTCAGCGACTCACCTTGCATGGACTTGACCGGATAGCGCCAGAGTGCGCGTACGTTCGTCATCGGGTGTGGATCCAGTCGATGAAGTTGTAGGGGTACCCCGGGTCGATGGCGCTGGCGTCATCGAGTGCCGCGAGCGACTCGGCGTCGAGCCGCCAACCGATCGCCCCAAGGTTGTCTTCGATCTGGGCCACCGTCCGCGCGCCCAGGATGGGTGCGGTGACTCCCGGCCGGTGCAGGACCCAGTTGAGCGCGACCTGGGCCATGGTCTTGCCGAGGCCCGCTGCGAGATCGGCGACGGTCTGGGCGACCGTAAAGTTCCGCTCGTCCTCGATGCGCAGGCGCATCAAGACGGCCGACGGTGTGGTGTCGGCGGCGCGGGTATCGGCCGCCGGCGCTTCGCCGGGGCGGTACTTGCCCGAGAGCAGGCCGCCGCCAAGGGGACTCCACGGCAACACCGCGAGCCCCGCGTACTCGGCGAGGGGAATGAGTTCCCGCTCGATGTCGCGGGTCACGAGCGAATACTGCGGTTGGATCGAGACGTACGGCTCCCAGCCGTGCTCGCGGGCGAGACCGAGCGCGGTCGCGAGTTGCCAGCCAGTGTAGTTGCTCGCGCCGAGGTAGCGGACCTTTCCCTCGCGGACGAGGTCGTTCAGCGTCGAGAGGGTCTCCTCGAGCGGCGTGTTTCGGTCCCAACAGTGAATTTGGTAGAGATCGATCCAGTCGGTCTGGAGTCGGCGAAGCGACGCCTCGACCTGCTCGCGAATGACCCGGCGGGAGGCGCCTTGTTCATTCGGCCCGCCGCCCATCGGCATGCGGCACTTGGTCGCGAGCACGATGTCGGCACGTCGGGCGCCGAGGGCCCGTCCCAGGATCTCCTCCGACGCACCGCGGTTGTACACGTTGGCGGTGTCGATGAAGTTCCCGCCCGCGTCGAGATACCGATCCAGGATCTGGCGGCTCTCGTCTTCGGGAGTCTCCCGCCCGAAGGTCATCGCTCCGAGGCACGTCTCCGTGACCCGCATGCCGGTGCTCCCGAACTGACGCATCTCCATGTCGTCGTCTCCTTCTCGATCGCGAACTTGCGTCAATAACCTGCCCGTAGCGCGGGGTTATTGACGCAAGTTCGGTGGTGGTTAGCTCAGCCGGCGTACTGCAGGAACTCGTAGGGGTAGCCCAGTCGGAACGCGCTGGCCCAGCTCAGTGCCTTGCCCGTGTCGTCGTCGAGCTGCCACCCGGTTGCGCCGAGGTTGTCCTCGAGTTGGACGAGATTGCGGGCACCGATGATCGGCGCGGTGACGCCGCGGCGATTGAGCACCAGTTCAAGGCGATCTGCGCGGGACTCTTCCCCGTCTTGGTCGCCGCGTCTTTGACCGAATCGACGATGGTCCACGCGCGGTCGTCGAGGCGATAGGTGAACGTGATCGGGTTCTCGGTGTCGGCGCCGCGCGTTCCAGCCGGAAACTCCGCATCCCGCGTGTACTTGCCGGTGAGGACACCACCGCCGAGCGGGCTCCACGGGATGACGGCGAGACCTTCGCTCTCACACAGCGGGAGCAACTCGCGCTCGACGTCGCGCGTGATCAATGAGTACTCGGGTTGCAGGCAGACGAACGGTTCCCAGTTGTGGAGGGCACTGACGCCGAGCGCCTTGGCGAGATGCCACCCGGCGAAGTTCGACGCCCCGATGTAGCGGACCTTGCCTTCGTGGACGAGATCGTCGAGGGTGGACAACGTCTCCTCGATCGGCGTGTGCTTGTCCCACATGTGGACCTGGTAGAGGTCGATCCACTCCGTACCGAGACGCCGGAGCGAGGCCTCGCACGCGGCGCGCAAGTTCCGACGAGAGGAGCCGACGGCATTGGTGTCGCCGCCCATCGCGAACCGGGCCTTCGTTGCGAGCACGATCTGGTCGCGCCGGCCGGCGATGGCGCGTCCGGTGATCTCCTCGGATACCCCCTGCGAATAGACGTTGGCCGTGTCGATGAAGTTGCCACCGGCCTCGACGAATCGATCGACGATGGCCGTGCTGGTGGGTTCATCGGCCTCGTTACCGAAGGTCATGGTGCCGAGACACAACTCCGAAACCCGCGTACCGGTGCGGCCGAGCTGACGGTATTCCATGGTCACGGTTCTCCTGATCGGGTGTGCCGACCTTACGGCCGGCGGTGGCCGGAGAGCCACTGTTCGCCTCAATCGGCGGTACGGTCACGGGGATGCGTACCGACCTGGCCGAGCTGCTCCCTGCCCGCGGAGTTCTCCTCGCCGATGGCGCGACGGGAACCAACTACTTCGACATGGGCCTGTACTCCGGCGAGGCACCGGAGCGTTGGAATGTGGATCATCCCGAGCGGGTTCGGGACCTTCATCAACGGTTCGTCGACGCCGGTGCCGACATCATTCTGACCAACACGTTTGGCTGTAACCGTCACCGGTTGGCGCTGCACGGCGACGAAGCGCGAGTCGCGGAACTCGCGAGCGCGGCCGCCGCGATCGCGGGCGAGGTGGCTGACGGAGCGGAGCGGCCCGTCGTGGTCGCGGGCTCGGTCGGGCCGACCGGTTCTCTGTTCGAACCGCTCGGTGCCCTCACTGAGCCCGAGGCGATCGACGTGTTCACCGAGGAGATCGCGGCACTCGCCGCGGCCGGTGCCGACGTCGCCTGGATCGAAACGATGTCGGCGGTCGAGGAGATGCGGGCGGCGGCACGTGCGGCCATCGCGGTCGGGATTCCGTACGTGGTCACGGGCTCGTTCGACACTGCCGGCCGCACGATGATGGGGTTGCGGCCGGGTGAGCTCGCCGACGTGTTCGCCGGCCTCGATCCCGCGCCGCTCGCCGTGGGCGCGAACTGCGGAGTTGGCGCGAGCGACATCCTCGTGTCGCTGCTCGCAATGACCGAGTCCGATCGCGAGACGGCGTTCGTGTCGAAGGGCAACTGCGGCATCCCCGAGTTCCGGGGCGCGGAGATTCACTACTCCGGCACTCCCGAACTCATGGCTCGGTATGTGGGCCTGGCCGTGGACGCCGGCGCGCGGATCGTCGGCGGGTGCTGTGGCACCTCGCCCGAGCACCTGGCCGCGATGCGCACCGCCCTGGACACCGCACTCGAGGATCGCGCCCTCGACGGCCCCGGAGCGCGTCCGACCCTGGAGTCCGTCGTCGCCGCGATCGGACCCTTGGCCAATGCGGCGCCGTCGAACTCGGAGAACCCGCGCGTGCGCCGGAACCCGCGTCGGCGGGAGGAACGGTGACCACCGGCATCCTCACGCTCTCGTGCCCCGACCGGCCGGGGCTCGTGCACGCGGTGAGCGGATACCTGGTTGGCGTTCAGGCGAACATTGTGGAGAGCGCGCAGTTCGAAGATCTCTCCGAGCGTCGCTTCTTCATGCGAGTGCGCTTCGACCTGCTCGACCCCCAGGTCCCGCTCGACCACGTGCGCGCCGGGTTCGGCGCGGTGGCCGACGCCCACGCGATGACGTGGGAACTGGTGGACGCCGCGGCCCCGACGCCCACGTTGGTGATGGTCTCGCGGCTCGGGCATTGTCTCAACGATCTGCTGTACCGCGAGCGGGCCGGGCTGCTCCCGATCAAGATTGCGGCCGTGGTCTCCAACCACGAGGACCTACGCGGCCAGGTCGAGGCCGCCGACGTCGCGTTCCATCACCTCCCGCTGACTTCGGCGACCAAACCCGCGGCCGAAGCGGCGCTGTTGGAGCTCGTCGCCGGGCTGGGAGTCGAGCTCGTCGTGCTGGCCCGGTACATGCAGGTGCTCTCCGATCGGACGTGTAGCGCGCTGGCCGGCCGGGCGATCAACATCCACCATTCGTTCCTGCCCGCCTTCGTCGGCGCCAAACCGTACGAGCAGGCGTACACGCGCGGCGTCAAACTCATCGGTGCCACCGCCCACTTCGTCACGCCCGAACTCGACGAGGGTCCCATCATCGAGCAAGACGTCGCACGTGTGGACCACGCCATGGATCCGACCGCGTTGGCGGCCGCAGGGCGTGATGTCGAGGCACAAGTCCTCGCCCGTGCGGTCAAGTGGTTCGCCGAACGACGAGTCCTGCCGAACGGCAACCGCACCGTCGTCGTTCGATAGGCGCGCGAAAGGCGTCCGTGGCGCGCGGCGCGTGACGGCAGCCCCTATGAGGTGGGCGGACGGAACCGGTCGGCGACGGCCTGGGTGTAGCGGTCCAGAATCGTCGCCATTGCCACGATGGCGATGCCGACTTCCACACCGAGGCCGGTGTCCGGTTTGGTGAGCGCCGCCACGGCCTCGTAGCCGAGCGCTCCGCCACCGACGAGGCCGGCGATGATCACCATGGCCAGGACCATCATGATGACCTGATTCACCGCGAGGACGATGGCCGGCAACGCCATCGGGATCCGGGCGCCGAGCAAGGCCTGGCGCCGGGTCGCGCCGAACGTCTCGGCCGCTTCGACCGCCGGGCCGTCGGTGTGGCGAATCCCCAGTGCGGTCAGGCGAATGCCGACCGGCAGCGCGTACAGCACCGAAGCGATGATTCCCGGGATCGGCCCGACCGAGAAGATCATGACGAAGGGGATCGCGTACACGAGCGAGGGGACCGTCTGGAGTGCGTCGAGTACCGGGGAGAGCAGTACTTCGGCCCGGCGGGATCGCCCGACGCCGACGCCGATCGGCACGCTGATGATGACGGCGACGATCACCGCGATGAGTACTTGCACGAAGGTCTCGGCCGCCTCGGCCCACAGGCCGACGAACCCGATGGCGAAGAGGCACGCCGCACCGGTCAGGGCGAGGCGCCAGCCGCGCAGCCACCACCCGACGGCCGCGGTGATCACTACCAACGACGGCCAGACCGCGGTCTCGAGCATCAGTTCCTTGCCCCGCAGGATGAACTCGCGAATGACGAAGTCGTTCACCCACTGTGTCTGATCTCCGAAGGTGTCGCGGATCCAGACGATGAAGTCGTCCAACGGGTCGGCGAAGGTCGCGTCGAAATCACCGGGGAAGTCGATCCAACCGCCCAGGCGGCCGACCACGATGGCGCCGACCACGAGCCCGATCACGCCGATGAGCACACTCCGGGGCCACCGCCGTCGGTCCTCGGGTGCAGGTCGCTCGACGAAGGAGCGGCTCACCCGATCGAGCATGATCGCGATGGCAACGATCGCAAGCCCCGCGACCATCCCGCGGCCCGGGGCTCGGAGTCTGAGGGTCTGGATGACCTCTTGGCCGAGTCCGCCGGCGCCGACCAGCGCGGCGATGACCACGATTCCGAGGGCCATGTTGATGGTTTGGTTGATCCCGGTGGCAATGGACGGCACCGCGAGCGGGAACTGCACTTTCGTGAGGAGCTGGCGACGGGTCGAACCCGTCATCTTCCCCGCTTCGGTGATGTCCGACGGGACCTGGCGAATCCCCAAGGTCGTGAGGCGCACGATCGGAGGCAACGCGAACACGACGGTGGCGATGGCGGCCGGCACCGCGCCGATCCCGAAGAACAACACCGCCGGGATCAGGTAGACCGGCGCCGGCACCGTCTGCATCGCGTCGAGCGTGGGCCGCAGCACGGTATCGAAGGGCCGGTTGAGGGCCGCACCGACACCGAGCGGCACGCCGATCAGGACTGCCACGAACACCGACACCAGGGTGAGGGCGAGCGTCTCCAGACTCGGCTCCCACAGCCCGACCAACCCCGGGTAGATCGCGCACGCGGCGGCGATAAGGCCGGAACCCCATTTGCCGTGGCGGGCAACGATGACGAACACGATCAGCGGCAGGCTGAACCAGGACAGCCAGGTGAGAAGGTCCAATACCTGGGTGAGGGCCCAGTCGATGGCGTCCGAGATGGGCGTGAAGACGGCGGTGAACGCAACGTGTGACGAGCGGTTGCGCGCCACCCACGTCTGGAATTCGTCGATGGGATCCCGCAGACCGAGATTCCAACTCTCGGGGAACAGATGACTGTCGGCGCGTACGACCTGGAACGCCACGACGGCGGTGAGCGCGAGGCCCAGCGGCCACCACCGCATCCATCCCGGCGGCGAGTGGGAGTCGGGGCGCGAACCGGGGTGGGAGATCGGGCTCGGCCGGGGCCGGTCGCGGACCGTCGTCGCCGTGGCGGTCACGCCGAATGTCCTCCGGACCGGGAGGGTTGGCCGGCGAGCATCTGGGCCACGAGCGCCCGGTCCACTTCACCGATCAACGTTCCCGCGGCGTCCTCGACCCCGAGCGCACCGTCGTCATCCAGCAACGGCGCGATCAGCGAACCGATCGTGGCCGAGACCGGGACTCTTCGCGCAGGCAGTGCGGTGCCGACCGGTCGGAGCACCGCGTTGGCGGTGAGCACCTTCTCCTTGGGGACGTCGTTGGTGAACTCCCGCACGTAGTCGGTCGCCGGATGCGCCACGATCTCCTCCGGCGTCCCCACCTGGTCGATCGCGCCGTCCTTCATCACCGCGATGCGGTCGCCCAATCGCAGGGCCTCGGCGAAGTCATGCGTGATGAACACGATGCTCCGCTGCATCTCCTCCTGTAGCCGGCACAGCTCGTCCTGCATTTCCTTGCGGATCAGCGGGTCCAACGCCGAGAACGGCTCATCGAAGAACAACACTTCGGGGTCGAGTGCCAACGCCCGCCCGAGGCCGACCCGCTGCTGCATGCCCCCGGAGAGTTGCTGGGGGTAGTGGTCAGCCCACGCGCTGAGCCCGACGACCTCGAGGACCTCACCCGCGCGCTCGCGTCGTTGCGCCTTACCGATGCCTTGCACTTCCAGCCCGTACGCCACGTTGTCGATCACCCGTCGGTGAGGGAACAGGCCAAAGTGTTGGAAGACCATCGCCATCTTGGTGCGGCGCAGCTCGCGGAGGCGGCCCGGATCGCAATCAAGTAGTGCCTCGCCGTCCATCGTCACCGTGCCTCGGGTGGCATCGACGAGCCGCGCGATGCAGCGGATCAACGTGGACTTCCCGGATCCGGACAGGCCCATGACGACGAAGGTCTCCCCTCGACCCACACTGAACGAGACGTCTCGTACCGCAACGGTCTGGCCGGTGTCCTCGAGGATCTCCGCCCGCGATGCGCCGCCCTCTGCGAGCTGAATCGCGGAGTCGGCTCGACCGGGCCCGAACACCTTCCAGAGCCGTTCGACGTCGAGCATTCCGCCCGATCCACCACTCTTCGCTGTCACGCGCCAACCGCCCCTTCGGTCCCTCGAGATCGGCGGGACCCTACCGGCCGCCGGCTCCCAGGGGTAGGGTGCGCGCCAGTCGGGCCTGGCGTCGACATCACGTCGATCACCCGACACCGGAGGAGGGGGAATGCAATCCAAGCGGGTGGCCGTGTTCGCGGCCGCAGCGGCTCTCGCATTGTTCGCGAGTGCGTGTAGCAGTGACGGTTCGAAAGCATCTGACGGTGGTGGCGGTGGCGGCGCGGAGATCACGCTCGCCCGCAACGCGTGGACGGCGTCGGGCGTCAACGTGGAGATTGCCAAGCAGCTCATCGAGTCCGAGCTCGGCAACAAGGTCAAGATCGTCGATATCGACGAGAACGCCCAGTTCGCCGGCATGGAATCCGGTGACATCGACGCGACCCTCGAGATCTGGCCGTCGGGCGTGGTGGAGGAAGAACAGGCGTTCATCGACGACGGCAAGGTCGTCAAGATGGGCGAGCTCGGCGCGGTCGGACAGATCGGCTGGTACGTGCCCGACTATGTGCTGAAGGATCACCCCGATCTCGCGACGTGGGAAGGTCTCAAGGACCCGAAGACCGCCAAGCTCTTCGCGACTGCCGAGACCGGCGACAAGGGCCGGTTCCTGGCCACCGACCCTTCGTACTCCCAGTACGACGAGGCGATCGTCAAGCAGCTCGATCTGCCCTTCGAGGTGAAGTACTCGGGCTCCGAAGCGGCCACGGTCGCCGAGCTGGACACCAAGGTTGCCGCGAAGGAGCCGGTGATCATGTACTGGTGGACGCCGACCGCGGCGTACGCGAAGTACAAGCTCAAGGAAGTCAAGCTCCCTGAGTACACCGCGGAGTGCTATGCGGATCCGGAGACGGTCGACTGTGCCTACCCGGAGGACGTGCTGTTCAAGGCGGCCTCGGCGAAGCTCAAGACCAAGGACCCGAAGGTGTTCTCGTTCCTTGAGAAGTTCCAACTCACCAACGATGACCAGCTCGGCATGCTGCCGGCAGTGGAAATCGACAAGGAGCCGGCCGAGGACGTGGCCGCCAAGTGGATCAAGGACAACAAGAGCGTGTGGGAGAAGTGGCTGAAGTAGCCACCGGACCGTGCGCGTCCCGAACCACCAGACACCCGATTCGGGCAACGGCGGGGTCCTCGGACCTCGCCGTTGCCGCGTCCGGGACGCGTCCGCGATCTGAGGATCAGTAGGGCGCGTCGACCCCGCCGAGTTCGACGTACACGGTCTTGCGTTGGGTGTAGTGCTCGATCGCGGCCAGGCTGTTCTCGCGGCCGATGCCTGATTGCTTCACCCCGCCGAACGGCACTTCGATGGGCGTGAGGTTGTAGGTGTTGATCCACACGATCCCGGCTTCGAGCGCCGCGGCGACCCGATGGCCCCGGGCCAGATCACGGGTGAACACGCCGGCCGCCAGCCCGTACTCGCTGGCGTTGGCCCGGGCCACCACCTCGTCCTCGCGCTCGAATCCGAGCACGCTCATCACCGGCCCGAATATCTCGTCGCGCACGATGGTCATGTCGTCGGTGCACCCGGTGAACACGGTCGGTTCCACGAACCAACCGGCGTCGAGCACCGGCGTCCCGATCGCACGATGGCCACCGCAGACCAGTTGGGCTCCGGCGGCGACGCCCGCCTCGATGAATCCCAGGACCTTGGTCAGGTGCGCCTCGGAGATGAGCGCCCCGACGTCGGTGTTGGGATCGAGGGGATCGCCGATGGTCATGGCGGCGACGCGGGCGCGCAGGCGGGCCACGAACTCGTCGTGGCACGCACGCTCGACGAAGACCCGCGTGCCGTTCGAACAGACCTCGCCCTGGGTGTAGAAGTTCGCGAGGAGCGCGGCGGAGACGGCGTGGTCCAGATCGGCATCGGCGAACACGACCAGCGGCGACTTGCCGCCGAGTTCGAGCGTGACCGCCTTGAGGGTCTCGGCGGCGATCGCCATGACGGCCTTGCCGGTGGGAACCGACCCGGTGAGTGAGACCTTGGCCACGCCCGGGTGGCGCACGAGGGCCTCGCCGGTGGACCGGTCGCCCTGCACCACGTTGAACACACCGGCGGGCACGCCGGCCTCGGTGTAGATCTCCGCCAGCTTCATCGCGGTCAGTGGGGTCAGCTCGGACGGCTTGAACACCATGGCGTTTCCACACGCAAGCGCGGGGGCCGATTTCCAACAGGCGATCTGGATCGGGTAGTTCCACGCGCCGATACCCGCGCAGACGCCGAGCGGCTCCCGTCGGGTGTACGCGAACGAACCCCCGAGGTCGTAGTGCTCGCCCGCAATCGTGGCGGCGGCGCCGGCGAAGTACTCGATGCATTCGGCGCCCGAGATCACGTCGACGGCCTCGGCCTCGGCGATCGGCTTGCCGGTATCGAGCACCTCGAGCCGGGCCAACTCGTCGTTTCGTTCGCGCAGCAGCCCCGCGGCGCGCAACAGGATCCGGCCTCGGGCCGCGCCGGTGAGCGCCGACCACTCCCGGAAACCCGCCGTTGCCGACGCGACGGCGCGGTCCACATCCTCCGCGCCTGCGCACGCGATCTCGGCGAGCGTCTCGCCGGTGGCCGGGTTGCGGGTCACGAAGGTCGCGCCGGCCGCGCTCGGGTCGGAGACAGACTCGACCTCGACGCCGTTGATGTAGAGGCCGACGCGGTTCATGAGGCCTCCGGGGTGTGGCGATAGAAGGCAACAGACTCGGGCGGCAGCGGCGTGTTCCCGCGGATCAGGTCCGCAGCCTTCTCGGCCAGCATCATCACCGGCGCGTAGATGTTGCCATTGGTGACGTACCGCATCGACGACGCGTCCACCACACGCAGTCCTTCCACACCGTGCACCGCGAGTGAATCGGGATGGATCGCCGCGGTCTCGTCGACACCCAGGCGCGCGGTGCATGACGGGTGCAGCGCGGTCTCGGCGTCGCGGGCGACCCACTCGAGGATCTGCTCGTCGGTTTCCACGGCCGGTCCGGGGGAGAGCTCACCGCCGTCGAACGGTGCGAATGCCGGTTGGCCCAGGATCTCGCGTGCCGCGCGGACAGCCTCGATCCACTCTCGTCGATCTGTCTCGGTGGAGAGGTAGTTGAAGCGCAGCGCGGGTTTCACTCGCGGATCACGGCTGGTGATACGCACGGTGCCACGCGAGTCCGAATACATCGGCCCAACGTGCACTTGGTACCCGTGGCCGTCGCCGCCCTCGGGGACCGTGCCGTCGTACCGGATGGCGATCGGCAGAAAGTGGAACATGACGTTCGGGTACGCCACCTCGGCGTTCGACCGGATGAATCCCCCCGCCTCGAAGTGGTTGGTGGCGCCCGGCCCGCGGCGAGCGAGCCACTCGAGCCCGATGAACGGGCGGCGCCACATCGCCAGCATCGGAGCCATGGAGACCGGTTGCGTGCAGGCGTGCTGGAGATACACCTCCAGGTGATCCTGCAGGTTCGCGCCCACCGCGGGCAGATCGGCCACCACGTTCACGCCGACCCCGCGGAGGTGTTCGGGATCGCCGACGCCCGAGAGTTGCAGCAGCTGGGGCGAGTTGAGCGACCCGCCACACAGGATCACCTCGCCGGCGTGGATCTGTTCGCGGCGACCGCCGCGGGTGCGCTCGATCTCGACGCCGACCGCACGCGTCCCCTCGAAGAGCACCCGGGTCGTGAGCACCCGGGTACGCACCTCGAGGTTCGGGCGTCGCATCACGGGGTGGAGGTAGGCCCGGGACGCGCTGAGCCTCCGGCCGCGCCGGATGTTGCGGTCGAACCGCGCGAACCCTTCCTGCTGGAACCCGTTGACGTCGGCCGTCAGCGGGTGTCCGGCTTGCTGCACCGCGTCGAAGAATGCGCCGAACAGCGGGCTCTCGGCGGGGCCGCGTTCGAGAACGAGCGGACCGTCATCGCCGCGGTACTCGTCGCCGCCGGCAAGACAGTTCTCCATCCGCTTGAAGTACGGCAGACAATGCGCGTAGCTCCAGTGCTCCATGCCCGGGTCGGCGGCCCAGCGTTCGAAGTCCAGCGGATTCCCCCGCTGGAAGATCATCCCGTTGATCGAGCTGGACCCGCCGAGCACCTTGCCGCGTGCGTGGTAGATCCGCCGGCCACCCATGTGCGGCTCGGGCTCGGACTCGTACTTCCAGTCGTAGAACTTCGAGCCGATGGGAAACGACAACGCCGCGGGCATGTGGATGAACACGTCGAAGCGGTAGTCGGGCCGGCCGGCCTCGAGGACGAGCACTCGCGTCGAGGGGTCCTCGCTGAGTCGGTTGGCCAGGACGCACCCCGCCGAGCCTCCGCCCACGATGACGTAGTCGTACCTGCTCATGAATGGCGCGTCCACATCAGGAGCTGAACGATACGGGGTCGGCGTGCGACGAGCGAGAGGGGACCGGTCACAGTCGTGCCGCCGCCGCGACGACCGCGTGCTGCACCCGACGGTTCGACGGGTCGAGGCGATAGCTGGGCCCATGGACGTGAAGCGCCGCCGTGACGCGCCCCGCCGCATCGTGAATCGGCGCAGCCACGGAGCAGATTCCCTTGGCGTATTCCTCGTTCGTCCATGCGTAGCCCTGGGCGCGGATCTGGTCGAGGCGGCGTCGGAGGTCTCGGGCGGTTGTGATCGTGCGCGCGGTGAACCGCTCCAGGCCCCCGGCGATGTAGGCCGAGATCGACCTGGTGTCGCGATGGGCGAGGAGTACCAGCCCGCTCGACACCACGTGAAGCGGCAGGCGCTCACCATCCCAGTCGCGCAGGGTCACGTCCTGGTCGGTGGCCTCGACGCTGTCGAGGTAGAGCACATGGCGGTCGCCGTCGGCGCTGGAGATTCCGGCGGTCTCACCGACCTCGGCCACGAGCGCCTCGAGGTGGACGCGAGCGCGAGCAGCGAGCCCGGCGGTCGGATCTGCGACCGCCGCCAACTCGACCAGTGCCGGACCGATCCGGTAGATCGGTCCCGGTTCGTGGCGCACGACGGCGCCCTGGGATTCGAGCGCACCGAGGAGGCGTGCGGTGGTCGTGATTGCCAGCCCGGTGCGTCGGGCCAGGTCGCTGATACCGCCGTCTTCGGTCGCCACCGCGCGCAGGACCGCGAAGGCGCGGTCCACCGACTGGACGCCGGCCGTCATCGCCGTTGCCCGGAGAGGTGCGATACGCTTGCCACAATACGGACTCTAACCGCATTGTGGTAAGCGGGACACGACAACGATCAAGCGGGGGCCATGGCTGACGATGCCGCAGGCAGCGAGGACATCGACCTGTCGAGCCTCGCGGACGACGATCTGGTCGCCCAGATGCACGACGACCTCTATGACGGCCTCGCCGATGAGATCGCGGAGGCGACCCAGCTGCTCCTCGATCGAGACTGGGGCCCGAAACGAGTGCTCGATGATGCACTCGTCGAAGGCATGCGCATCGTGGGCATCGATTTCCGGGACGGCATCCTCTTCGTCCCCGAAGTGCTGCTCGCCGCCAATGCGATGAAGGCCGGGATGGCGTTGCTCCGTCCGTTGCTGGCCGAGACCGGTACCGAGTCGATCGGCTCGATGGTCATCGGAACGGTGAAGGGCGACATCCACGACATCGGCAAGAACCTCGTGGCGATGATGATGGAGGGCGCCGGGTTCGACGTCGTGGACCTCGGAGTCAACACCTCCGTCGACGAGTACCTCGCGGCGCTGGACGAGCACCAGCCCGACATTCTCGGGCTGTCGGCCCTCCTCACTACCACGATGCCGTACATGAAGATCGTCATCGACACGCTGGTGGAGAAAGGCCGGCGCGACGATGTCATCGTGCTGGTGGGCGGTGCGCCCCTGAACGAAGAGTTCGGTGCGGCGGTGGGGGCCGACGCGTATTGCCGTGATGCGTCCGTGGCCGCCGCGACTGCGACCGCGCTGGTGGCGGCGCGCCGGGCCGGTGGCTGAACCGAGCCGGCCGGCCACGCTGGTCATCGCCTGTGGCGCTCTGGTCCGTGAGCTGCGAACCGTGCTGGATCAGCTCCCCGGACCGCCGCCCGCGGTCGTCTATCTGCCGGCCAATCTGCACTCCACGCCGAGCGCGATCCCGGCGGCGGTCGCGGCCGTCGCGGCGGAACACGCCGGCGCGCGCATCGTCGCGGCGTACGCCGATTGCGGGACCGGCGGCATGTTGGACCGCGAACTGGAGCGGCTCGGCGCAACGCGTCTACCCGGCGCCCACTGTTACGAGTTCTTCGCGGGGGCGGACCGGTTCGCGGCCTGGCACGACGCCGAACCCGGAACCTTCTATCTCACCGATTTCCTGGCGCGACACTTCGACGCGCTCGTGATTGGCACGCTCGGACTCGATCGCCACCCCGAGCTGCGGGACCAGTACTTCGCGCACTATCGGCGTTTGGTCCTGCTCTCCCAGTCGGGCGATCCCGCGGTGCGGGCGTTGGGTCGAGCCGCGGCCGAGCGGCTCGACCTTGAGTTCATCGACGAGCCCGTGGGCCTCGCCCCGTTCTCGGCCACCATCCGCTTCGCGCTCGGCGAAGCCACGGCGGTGTGAGATGGCTCGCGTGCAGCTCGTCACGATCTGGTGGCGCGACATCCCCACGCAGGTGAACGCACAGCACGGACGCGATCGGTACCAGGCGTTGCTGCCCCGTCGCTTCCACCGCGCCGTCGACGAGGCCGCCATGGCCGCCGGGCTCACCCAAGCGTCGGACTATGTGGCGGAGTGGCGCCGCGCCGCCGAGCCCTGGACCGGCGCCACCGATCCGGAGAGTCTTCAAGCCGCGGCCGACGCGGCGGCTGCCGTGTTCGACGCCGACTACCCGAAGGAACGGCTGACCGCGATCGCCGCGCAGTTCGGCTTCGACGGATGAGCACGGCCCGAGTGGTCTTCACCCCGTCGGGCCGTCAGGGCGCGGTCGCTCTCGACAGCACCGTGCTCGACGCCGCTCGCGCGCTCGGCGTGGACCTGGACTCCGTCTGCGGCGGCCGCCAGATCTGCGGTCACTGCCAGGTGCACGTGAGTACCGGCGAGTTCGCCAAATGGTCGATCAGCAGCGACCGCAACGCGCTGAGCCGACCCGGCCCGGAGGAGCGCGCGGCCCGGCTGTCCCGACCGTTGGGCCCCGAGGCGCGGCTCGGATGCGCGGCGCGTATCCAGGCCGACGTGGTCATCGATGTGCCCGCCGCGAGTCAGGTGCATCGCCCGGTGGTGCGCAAGGAACTGCGTCTGGACGAGCTACGTATCGACCCCACGGTGATGCTCGCCTACGTGGAACTGGGCACCGCGGAACTGGATTCGAGCTCGGAGTTCCTCGGTCGCGCGCTCGTCGCCGAGATCGCGGCCACTCATGGCGTCACGGTGGCGGTCCCGCCCGCCGAATTGCTCACCGAACTCGAGGCGGTGTTCTCGCCGGTACCGGCCGCGGGCACGCTCATCCTGGCGCTCCCGCGCGGTTCCCGGGACACGACCGACGCCGCCCGCGAACCCGCTCGGATCGTGGGTGCGTTGCCGGGGTTCACCGATGTTGCGCTCGGCATCGCCGTCGACGTGGGCTCCACCACGATCGCCGCGCACCTCTGTGATCTCACGACCGGCGAGGTCCTCGCGACGGCCGGTGTCATGAACCCGCAGATCCGGTTCGGTGAGGATCTGATGAGTCGCGTCTCCTACGTGATGATGAACCCCGGAGGCGAGACCGAGCTGACCCGAGTGGTGCGCGAGGCGATCAACGACCTCGTGACCGAGCTCATCGCCCACTCCGATTCCGACGCCGACCATGTCCTGGACCTGGTGGTGGTCGGCAATCCGATCATGCACCACCTGGTGCTCGGGCTGGATCCCACCCCGCTCGGCGTCGCGCCGTTCACGCTCGCAGTCGACGGTGCGGTCACCACCACGGCCGCGGCGATCGGCATCCAGCTGCCCCACGCGGGGTTGTATTGCCCACCCTGCATCGCCGGCCACGTGGGCGCCGACGCGGCCGCCGCGCTCCTTGCCGAGGGGGTCGACCGCGCGCCCACCCCGCGGTTGCTCGTGGATATCGGAACCAACGCCGAGATCGTGCTCGGCACCCCCGACGGAATCTGGGCGGCCTCCAGCCCGACCGGACCCGCCTTCGAAGGCGCACAGATCAGTGCGGGCCAACGGGCCACTGCCGGGGCCATCGAGCGAGTGCGCGTCGATCCCGACACTCTTGCCACCAAGGTCAAGGTGATCGGCTGTGATCACTGGAGCGACGAGCCCGCGTTCGATGAGGACGCGCCGGCGGTCACGGGCATCTGCGGGTCCGGCATCGTCGAGGCGATCGCCGAACTCTTCCTCGCCGGGGTGATCCACGCCGACGGCACTATCGATGGCGCCGCCGCCGCGCGCAGCGATCGCGTCGTCGCCGAAGGACGCACTGCGGCGTACGTGCTCCACGACGACGGCCACATGCGAGTCGTCATCACCCAGAACGACGTGCGCGCGATTCAGCTCGCCAAGGCCGCGCTGCGGGCCGGGATCGATCTGGTTCTCGAAGAAGCGGGCAATCCCGACGTTGCCGACGTGCGGCTCGCGGGTGCGTTCGGTGCGCACATCGACCCGCTCCACGCGCTCGTGCTTGGGTTGGTGCCCGACGCACCCGTGGCCGCGGTCCGCGCGGTGGGGAACGCGGCCGGTGCCGGCGCGGCGCGGTTGCTGTTCTCGAACGCGTAGCGGCAGGAGATCGAAGCGGCGGTGCGTCGCATCACCAAGATCGAGACGGCCACTGAGGCAAGATTCCAGGAACTGTTCGTGGCGGCGATGGCCATCCCCCACGCCACCGACCCCACCCCGAACCTGGCCGAGTTGGTCGCGTTGCCGACCCCCGTCGCCCGTCGTCGACGCCGGGGCACCCGAAGGACGGAGTCCGAATGACCAGTGAACCCCGAGTCCGACGCAGCGGAGGACGCGCCGGCCGCCAAGCGGCCCGCGCGGCCCGGGTCGTGGAGCGCGAACCGTTCCTCACCCGCCGCCTCGCGCCGTTCGAGATGGTGTCGGCCGAGGGCCTCGAGATCCTCGAACTCAACGCCGACCTGATCCTCGAGGAGGTCGGCGTCGAGATCCACGACCACGAGGTCGCGCTCGAACTCTTCCGCGGCGCCGGCGCCGACGTGCAGGGCAACCGGGTGCGGTTCCCACGCGGTCTGTGCCGTCATCTGGTCCAGGCGAGCGCGCCGGCCGAATACATCCAGCACGCTCGCAATCCGGCGAACAATGTCCGCATCGGTGGTGATGCCACCGTGTTCGCGCCCAACTACGGATCGCCGTTCGCGTACGACCTCGATCGCGGTCGGCGCTACGCCACGCTCGAGGACTTCGAGAACTTCGTCAAGCTCGCCTATCTCTCTCCCAACCTGCACCACTCGGGCGGGACCGTCTGCGAGCCGGTCGACGTACCGGTGAGCAAGCGCCACCTCGACATGGTGTACGCCCACCTGCGCTACAGCGACAAGGCGTTCATGGGTTCGGTGACGGCCGGCAGTCGAGCCGAAGACAGCTTCGAATTGGCGCGTATCGGCTTCGGTGGTGATCTGGCCGACCGAACGGTCATGACCAGTCTCATCAATGCGTCGTCGCCGCTGGTCTGGGACGCGTCCATGCTCGAAGCGGCCCGCGTCTATGCCGAGCGCAATCAGGCGACGATCATCACTCCCTTCATCCTGGCCGGCGCGATGGCGCCCACCACCTCGGCGGCCGTCGCTGCACAGACACTGGCCGAGGCGCTGGTCGGCATGGCGTTCGTGCAGCTCGTTCGCCCGGGTGCACCGGTCATCTTCGGTTCGTTCGCCAGCTCGATGTCGATGCAGACGGGGGCGCCAACGTTCGGAACGCCGGAGCCCGCGATCGTGCTGTACACCTGCGCCGCGCTCGCGCGTCGGCTCGGGGTGCCGTTCCGATCCGGCGGCGCGCTGACGGCGTCGAAGGTGCCCGATGCGCAGGCGGCCTACGAGTCGGCATCGACCCTCATCCCGACCCTGATGGCCGGAGTCCATTTCGTGCTCCATGCTGCGGGGTGGCTCGAAGGCGGGCTCGCCGTCGGGTACGAGAAGTTCGTGATCGACGACGATCAGCTGGGGATGATGGCGACGTTCGCGCAGGGCCTGGATCTCTCCGACAACGGGCAGGCGCTCGACGCCTTCCGAGCGCACGATCCCGGTGTCCACTTCCTCGGCACCCCGCACACACTCGCCAACTTCGAGACCGCGTTTGCTCGGTCCGAGGTCGCCGACAACTCGAGCTTCGAGCAATGGACCGAAGAGGGCGGACGCGATGCTGCGCAGCGTGCCAACGCGATCTGGAAAAGCCGGCTCGCGGGCTACGAGCCACCGCCGATCGACGATGCCGTCGACGCCGAACTCCGCGACTTCGTGGCCCGCCGCAAAGCCGAACTCCCTGACGAGTTCGCGTGACCCATCCCGAACCACCATGTCGTCCCTGACCCGTCCCATCATCTCCGTGCTAGGAACCGAATCGTGACTGACTTCCCAACCCGCGCCCGTGTCGTCGTGATCGGAGCCGGCATCGTCGGCAACTGTCTCGTCGGACATCTGTCCCGTCTCGGCTGGACCGACATGGTGCTGCTCGACAAGGGCCCGCTGCCGAATCCGGGTGGCTCCACCGGTCACGCGTCGAACTTCATCTTCCCGGTCGATCACAACAAAGAGATGGCGATGCTGACGCTCGCGAGCCAAGCGCAGTACGAGGCCATGGGGGTGAACAGCACCTGCGGCGGGATCGAGGTGGCGCGCAACCCGGAACGGCTCGAAGAGTTCCAGCGCCGGATGACCTCGGCGAAAGCCTGGGGCATCGAGGCCGAACTGTTGACGCCCGCGCAGGTGAAGGAGATGGTGCCGTTCCTCGACGAGTCGGTGATCCTCGGCGGCTTCCATACTCCGAGTGTCTCGGTCGTGGACTCCTTGCGGGCGGGAACGCTGATGCGGGAGGAGGCGGTCGATGCCGGGAACCTCGCGGTGTTCGCCACGACCGAGGTGCTCGACGTCGAGGTGGTGGACGGCGTCGTGCGTGCCGTCGTCACCGACAAGGGACGCATCGAAGCCGATCACGTCGTCATCGCGTGTGGGGTGTGGAGCCCGCGGATTGCCGCGATGGCAGGCGCCACCATTCCGCTCACTCCGGCGGTGCACCAGATGGCTGACGTCGGCCCGATCGACGTGCTCGTGGAGTCCGGCCAGGAGGTCGCGTACCCGATCGTGCGAGACATGGACACGTTCATGTACGAGCGGCAGTCGGCCGGGTCGATGGAGGTGGGCAGCTACGCCCATCGCCCGATCTTCCACCGGCCCGACGAGATCCCGAGCAACGACGAAGCGGCGCTGTCGCCGACGGAGCTCCCGTTCACCGACGAGGACTTCGACGACCAGCTCGAAGACGCGCTCGAGCTCATGGGCGAGATCCTCGAGACCGCGGAGATCCGCTACGCGATCAACGGGTTGCTGTCGCTGACACCCGACGCGATGCCGGTACTCGGCGAGACGATCGAGGTGGCCAACCTGTGGTCGGCCGCCGCCGTCTGGATCAAGGAAGGGCCGGGCATCGCCCAGCTCGTCGCCGAGTGGATGACCCACGGGTACCCGCACGTGTGCGACGGTCACTCGTCCGATATCACCCGCTTCTACCCGCACGAGCGCACGGTGCATCACATCGAGGCCCGTTGCGCCGAGCACTTCAACAAGACCTACGGCATCGTCCATCCGCGTGAGCAATGGGCCACCGAGCGCGGCATGCGCCGGTCACCGTTCTTCGCTCGTGAAGAGGCGCTCGGCGCCGTGTTCTTCGACGCTCGCGGCTGGGAACGGCCGCAGTGGTACGAGTCGAACGCGGCGCTGTGCGACGAGTTCCCCGGCCAATGCGAGTCGCGCCCGCACGAGTGGGACGCCCGGTGGTGGTCGCCGATCACGAATGCCGAGCATCTGGCGATGCGGTCGCGGGTGGGCATGGTCGACCTCACCGCCTTCTGCGAGTTCGACATCACCGGGCCGGGCGCGCTGGACGCGCTGCAGTACCTGACAGTCAACAGTGTGAACGTCCCGGTTGGACGCTCGGTGTACACGCCGCTCCTCACCCCCGACGGTGGGTTCCGCGGTGATCTCACGATCCTGCGCCTCGGCGAGGAGCACTTCCGCGTCGTCACCGGCGCCTTCGACGGTGGTCGCGACCAGTACTGGTTCCGCAAGTACCTGCCCACCGACGGCTCGGTCACGTTCACCGACATGTCGGCCGCGCTGTGCACGATCGGAGTCTGGGGCCCGAAGGCGCGAGACCTGGTGGCATCGGTCTGCGACGCCGACCTGTCGAACGAGGCGTTCCCCTACGGATCAGTGCGCGAGGCCCTGATCGACGGGATCCCGGTGACGATGTTCCGGATCTCCTACGTCGGCGATCTCGGTTGGGAGATCTACACGAAGGTGGAGCACGGACTGCGCCTGTGGGACACCCTGTGGGACGCGGGCCAGGCTCACGGCGTCGTGCCCGTCGGCATCGGTGTGTACGCGGTCACCGGTCGCATCGAGAAGGGCTACCGCCTCATGGGGGCGGAACTCGAAAGTGAGTACAACCCCGTCGAAGCGGGGTTGGCGCGGCCCAAGGTGAAGGCCGCCGACTTCATCGGCAAGGCGGCGTATCTCGCGGCACGCGAGCAGGAGCCGGTCACGCAGCTGTGCACCCTGGCGATGCTGTCGCATTCCGCGGCGGACGGTACGGATCGGTTCCCGACTGGCGGCAACGAGCCGATCCTCACGCCCGACGGCGAGCGGATCGTCGACGCCAAGGGTCGGGTCTCGCGGGTCACCACGGCCGGCATGGCCCCGTCGCTCGGTCGGTTTCTCCTGTTGGCCTACCTGCCACCCGAACATGCGGTCGAAGGGACCGAGCTCGCGGTCATGTACATGAACGAGCTGTTCCCCGTGCGGGTGGAACGCGTCGGGAGTCGGCCGCTGTTCGACCCCGACGATGCGCGGATGAAGGCCTGACGCGCGTGCGGGTCCTGGTCTGTCTCAAACGCGTCCCGGCGCCGGGCGCGCGCATCAACGTCACCGACGACGGCCAGGCCGTCGACTCCGCCAACCTCGGATTCACCATGAGCCCACACGAGGAGTGCGCCCTCGAAGCGGGGCTGCAACTCGTGGAGGAGCACGGCGGCGAGGTGACCGCGCTCACGCTGGGTCCGGTCGCGGCCGAGGAGCAACTGCGGTACGCGGCCAGTCTCGGCGTGGGGCAGCAGGTGGTGCTCACCACCGACGGCTCCGACTGGGATCCCATGCGTACCGCACGCGCGATCGCCGCGGCAGTCATCGAGATCGAAGGCGATGCCGGAGCATTCGACCTCGTGCTCGTCGGGAACGAGTCGGCGGACTCCGGCGGGTTCCAGGTGGGGGTGCGCGTCGCCCGGGCGCTCGGGCGCCCGATGGTGACCGGCGCCAAGGGCTTGACCATCGCGGGGGAAACCGCGCGCGTCCAACGCGAGATCGACGGGGTCCAGGAGGTCTACGAACTGCCGTTGCCGGCGGTCGTCGGCGTCAAGGAAGGTATCAATCTGCCGCGCTACCCCACGATGAAGGGCCGTCTGGCCTCGCGCAAGGCCGTCCCGGAGTCGCGCGAGACCGCGGCCGATCCCGGACCGCAACAGATGATCCGATTGGTCTCGCCACCGGAACCCGAATCACGGCTCGTGGTGCTCGGTCACGGTCCGGATGCCGCGGCCGCAGTGGTCGACGTGCTGGTGGAACGAGGGGTGTTGTGACCATCCTCGTCTTCATCGAACACGACCGCGGCACGCTCGTGCCCGCAACGTACGAGGCGCTCACGTTTGCGCGCGAGCTTGGTGGTCCGATCGGCGCAGTGGTCGTTGGCGCGGCGGGCGATCCGTTGGCGGCCGATCTCGTGCCCTTCGGCGTCGACACGGTCCACCAGGCGCACCACGACCTGCTCACCGATTACGGCGCCGACGCGTCGGCAGACGCGGTGACCTCGCTGGTGCGCGAGATCCAGCCGACCGTCGTCATGGCGTGCGGCACCGACCGAGGCAACGAGGTGCTGGCCGGAGTCGGCGCACGCCTCGACGCGCCGTTCGTAGCCAACGCGTTGCCCGTCGACGCGAGCAGCGACGGCGACTCGTGGAAACTCTCGCGGGTGCGCTGGGGCGGGTCGCTCCACGAACGGGTCCAGGTCCGCGCGCCGATCATCCTGCTCTCGACCGCACTGCACGCCATCGAGGCCGCACCGGCTGATAGGGCGGGCCCCGCCACCCCGCGCCCATTCACGCCGGAGATCGAACCGACCGCCGCGTTCACGATGGTCCGCGACCGGGTCGAGCGCGAGGCGGGTCAGACGCTCGCAACCGCGGCCGTCGTCGTGGGTGGTGGTCGCGGCGTCGGCAGTGCCGAAGGCTTCGCTCCGCTCGACGAGCTGGCGGCCGAACTCGGCGGGGTCGTCGGCTGCTCGCGTGCGGTCACCAACAACGGCTGGCGCAACCACACCGATCAAGTCGGTCAGACCGGCACCCGCATCGGCGCCGACGTGTACTTCGCCTGCGGTATCTCCGGTGCGATCCAACACTGGGTCGGAGCCTCTGGCGCGAAGTGCGTCATCGCCATCAACACCGACGCCGCGGCCAATATGGTCACGAAGGCCGACTTCGCCGTGATCGGTGACCTCCACGAGGTCGTCCCCGCGATTACGGCCGAGATCCGCGCCCGCCGGGGGTAGGCGCCCGGTCCTTCGTGCTGTGGTGGCGTGGCGGAGGTGGCAGGAATCGAACCCACCGGACGGGGGTGACCCGTCCCACTCGTTTTGAAGACGAGGGGGGCCACCAGACCCCGTTCACCTCCAGGCGCATCCTGACAGGGCTAGTGTCCTGGCGTCACCCTCAGGCGGAAAGGGATTCCCATGAAGAAGTTGCTTTTGCTCATTGTCGTGTTGGCGCTCGGCGCAGCAGTCGCGTACAAGGTGCGTGGCGACGCCTGAGCCCATCCGGCAGGGCACATCTGAAGAGTGAGCGGACCCTCCGGGGTCCGCTCTTCTCGTTCACGGTCCGGTCAAGGCGGATTGGTAGCGATGCGCGAACAGAGCCGGTGATCCGCCGGTCGCCCAGAACACCACGGTGTCCCCGTCTGAGATCCGGCCGTCTCGCACCGCGGTGAACATCGCGGCTGCGGCCTTGCCCGAGTACACGGGATCGAGAATCAGACCTTCGGTGCGGGCGACGGTCCGCAGCGCGTCGAGACACGCGGGGGAGAGGTCGCCGTAACCGCGCCCGATGTGGTCGCGGTCGACGATGGTCCGGCGGAGAGGGGCGCCTCGGCCGAGATGGGTGGCCGCGGCGGATGCGAGTTCGGGCACGCGGTCGTCGAGGTCGGGACGCGTCCCGACATCGACGCCGACGACGGTGGTCGGCGCCGCTTCGCCCAATCCCGCGAGGATGCCCGCGTGGGTTCCGCCGGAACCATCGGCCACGAAGATCCAATCCGGGTCCTCACCGAGTTGGTCGCGGAGTTCGTCGACCGCGAGCGCGTAGGCGACGACCCCGAGCGTCGACGCGCCCCCGACGGGGATCGCGTACGGACGGCGGCCGGCGGCCCGCAGCGAATCGGCGAGGACCGTGATTGCTTGCTCGATGTCGTAGTAGTCCGCAGCCCCGTCGAAGTGGAGCTGCGCGCCGAGAAGCTCGTCGAGGAGCAGGTTGCCGTCGCGAGTGGCCGACGGCGGTCCGGCGAGCGCGAGGTGACAGTCGAGCCCGATCTGGTTCGCGGCGGCGGCGGTCATCCGGGCATGGTTGCTCTGGGGGCCGCCACCGGTGACCAGACAGTCGGCATCGTTGGCGAGTGCATCCGCGGCAAGGACTGCCAGTTTGCGGGCCTTGTTGCCGCCGAGCGCGAGACCAGTCAGGTCGTCGCGCTTCACGACGAGGTTGGCCTGGGTTCCCACTTCGGCCGCGAGCACGTCCATGCGTTGAACGGGGGTCGGGAGGATCGCGAGATTTTCGAGTCGGCTCACTGGGTGAGGCGGGCGACGTGTCTCCGCCACCATGCGTAGGTCGCAACCCCGGCGCCGGCGAGCGCAAGGGTTGTACCCACGGCGATCGTCGGGCCTTTCGGTGGGACCGGCATGCGGTCCCGCAAACGCACCGGACGCGCGAACCGGCGAATTTCCCAGCCTCGATCCGTGGCGGCAATCGCCAGTTCCTTGTCGGGATTCACCGCGACGGGATGGCCGACGGTCGCGAGCAACGGCACGTCAGTGATGGAATCGGAGTAGGCGTACGACTCGGCGAGATCGACGTCGTTGGCTGCGGCATAGGTGTGGAGCGCCTCGGCTTTGTACGGGCCGTACGCGTAGAACTCCAGCTCTCCGGTGTACGCGCCGTCCTCATCGATCTTGGCGCGAGTCGCGATGACATCGTCGACCCCGAGGAACGCGCCGATCGGTTGGACGATCTCCTCAGGCGATGAGGAGACGATCACCACTTTGCGGCCGGCCGCGTGATGTTCTTCGAACAGTTCGAGCGCTTCGGCGTAGACGATCGGCGAGATCATCTCGTCCATCGTCTCCGCCACGATCGAGGCGACATGATCTTGCTTCCAACCTCGGGTCAGGGCGAGCATCGACTCGCGGACTTCCTCCATCTTGGACTCGTCCGCGCCCACGAGCATGTAGACGATCTGGGCGTACATGCTCTTGACGATGATGCGCTTGGAGAGCAGACCCTCGCGATAGAGCGGTTTGCCGAAGGCCAACACCGAACTCTTCGCCACGATCGTCTTGTCGAGGTCGAAGAACGCGGCACCGGTCATGGCGCCGAGACTACGGCGTCTTTCTGGCTTGGATTGGGAAGTTCGAAAACTCCCTCTTGACACATTTGTCGGGATCTGCCAGAGTCCAGCCTCTTCCCTCCCCACTTCCCCGGGCTGATTCTTCTGCGCGCCGTTCGGGCGCCGACCCGATGGGAGGGGAGTTGTCACTCCTCACGTTCTGGTCACCCAAAGGTGGCTCCGGTACTTCAGTGATCGCCGCGGCGTGTGCGCTGCAGGCGAGTCGTACGCTCGGCTCGGCCCGACTCGTCGACCTCCGCGGCGATCAACCCGCGATTCTCGGTCTGGGCGCGGACCCGGAGACCGGTATCGCCGACTGGTTGGCCGCGGGACCCACCGCACCGACCGACGCGCTCGATCGGCTCGGGGTCGAGATTGTGCCCGGCCTGTCATTGGTGCCCGCCGGTGGCGCGCCCAGCGTCTTGTCACCTGCCATCTCGGCCGAAACGGGCGCCGCGTTGGCCGTTGCCCTTCGGGATGGACCACTCACGCTCGTCGATGTCGGCGTGCCGGACGACGCGGTGGCCCGGGCGATGCTCGAAGTGAGCGACGCAACGATCATGGTGCTGCGGGAGTGTTACGTCTCATTGCGCCGGGCGGTGCGGAACCCGTGCACGGCGAGGTCGTTCGGCCTCGTCGTCGTGCAGGAGCCGGGTCGTTCACTGGGACCCTCCGACCTCAGCCAGGTGCTCGGCCGGCCGGTGATCGCCCGGGTGCCGACCCGTGATGCTGTGGCGCGGGCGGTCGATGCGGGCACGCTGCCGGCTCGGCTGCCGGATGCGTTGGCTCGGGCCGCGACCCAGATCCTGCGCGACCTCGGGTACACGGGGAATCGCAAGGGGGTTGCGGCATGACGAGCATCGTCGAGCCGGACCTGTCGATCCGAGCCGCAGTGCATCGCCGGCTCGTCGAGTCGGATGGCGCCGAGGCACTGTTGCTGGTGCCGGCGCCGGAGGTGCGACGCCGCATTGCGAATCTGGTCGCGGCCGAGCATCCACTACTCGCCCTCGACCGCCGCGACCAACTCGTCGGTGAGGTGCTGAATGACGTGGTCGGGCTGGGTCCGCTCGAGCCGCTCTTGGCGGACCCGGCGATCGACGAGATCATGATCAACGGCGGCGGCCGCTGCTTCGTCGAGCGCGCTGGCGTGCTCGAAGCCATCGATCTTCAGATCCGCGACGACGAAGTCCTTCGGCTCGTCGATCGCATCCTCGCTCCGCTGTCACTGCGCCTGGACCGCTCGTCGCCACTCGTCGAGGCCCGGTTGGCCGACGGATCCCGGCTGCACGCGGTCATCCCGCCACTCGCCATCGATGGCCCGTGTCTGACGATTCGGCGGTTCGGTGCGCGGCGGGTCCACGTGGAGGATTTCGGGGTCGGCGACGCGGGCGTCGCCCTCCTGCGGGACGTGATCGCCGACGGCGCCAACGTGGTGATCTCCGGTGGCACCGGCTCGGGGAAGACGACGTTGCTCAACGCACTCGCCGGCGCCATCGACGACCGTGAACGCATTGTGACGATCGAAGAAACGGCGGAACTGCGGCTCAGCCAGCCAAACGTGGTTCGGCTCGAGGCCCGACCTCCCAACGCCGAAGGCGCCGGGGCCGTCACCGTGCGCGAGCTGATTCGCGCCTCATTGAGAATGCGCCCCGACCGGCTAGTGGTGGGCGAAGTCCGGGGGGCCGAAGCCCTCGACCTCGTTCAGGCGCTGAACACCGGCCACGAAGGATCGCTCTCCACAGTGCACGCCAACAGTCCGCTCGACGCACTGCGTCGGTTGTCGACTCTGGCCCTCTTCGGTGGCACCGGCCTCCCTCACGACGCGATCTGCGAGCAGCTACGAGCGTCGGTGGATGTGATCGTGCAGGTGGAGCGGTCGGGAAGCGGCGCTCGGCACATCGTGTCGGTCGTGGAAGTCGTCGAAACGGCTCACGGGTTCGAAGTGCGATCGTTGCTGGAGCGTCGCGCCGATGGTGTCGAGACGGTGGGAAGCCGCACTCGAACCCCTCGTCGGTGGGTCCGGCCATGATGGTCTTCGCCCTGGTCACGCTCGGCGGTGTCGCGCTGGCCGGTGTGCTCGCCCGAGCCGCGGTGGCGGCACCGGCGCGGGGCCGGGCCCGTCGGTCTCAGACGCGGACTCGGTTACTCCCGCGCAGTGTGCGATCACACATCGAACGGGGTCTGATGGATGCCGGCCTCGATCTGACGCCCGAGACCGCTGCGGGTTGGTGGTGCCTCGCCATTGGCAGCGCCGCGTGGTTCGCGCTCGTGCTCGCGCCGCCGCTCATGATTCCGGCGATCCTCGCAGCGATCGCCGCCGGGCCGATCGGTCTGCGAGTGCGATCAGGGCATGCCCGTCGAGCCGCGCGGGCGGCGTTGCCCGGCGTGCTGGATCTGATCGTGGCGCACCTGCGCGCCGGAGGGACCGTGCCCGATGCCGTACAGACGGTGGCCGGCCGACCCGGCCCGCTCCGAACCGACTTTGCCCGGATTGCGGCCCGCTGCTCCTTGGGTGCAGGGATCGAGTCGGCATTGGCCCAGTGGGCAGAGGACCGTCCGCTCCCCGGTGTGCGGTCGGCGGCGGGTGCGCTCGCCATGGTCACTCAGATCGGCGGATCTGCCGCCACCGCTCTGGAGGGACTCTCAGTCTCGCTTCGGAATGACGACGCGGCCTTCGGCGAGGCCAAAGCGCTCTCCGCCCAGGCCCGGGTCTCCGCAATCGTCGTCGGTGCCGCGCCCCTTGCCTACCTGGTGTTCGCGGCCGCGACGGATCCGGAGTCGACCGACGTGCTGATCTCGACGACGGCGGGCCGGATCTGTCTGGTGGTCGGGCTCGGGCTCGAGGCACTGGCCGGTGTGTGGATGCGAGCGCTCGTGGGGCAGCCGGCATGAACGACATCGTGGTGGTCGGCTGTGGTGTCGGTTGGGGTCTGGTGGTGGCGTCGCCGCTCATCGCACGCACCCGACGCGTGCAGGTGGTCGAACGGTGGTCGCCGAGACCATCGAGGCCCCGGTTCCGCTGGCCGCGTGCGTGCGGGCCGGTCGGCCGGGTGATCGGCGGCATTGCCGCCAAGCGGCGCACCCGCCGCGACGCGGCGGCGTTGCTCGCCGAGTTGCCGTCGGTCATCGATCTCCTGATCGTGGCCGTCGGCGCCGGGTCCACGCCGCGCGGTGCGCTCGAGCTCGCGACGCGCTGGGGGCCGGAGCGAGCGAGTGTCCGGCTGCGCGAGGTCACTTTCGTGACCGAACTCGGCGGTTCCTTCGTCGACGCGCTGCGCGAACTGGGCCGCTCGACTCCACTCCTGGCGCCCATCGTCGACGCGCTGGTGGCGAGCGCCCATCTCGGTGCGCCGGCCGGATCGGCACTGGCTCGGGTCGGCGATGACACCCGTCAGACATTGCGACGCCAGGCCGAGGCTCGCGCGCGCACGGTTCCGATCAAGCTCTTGTTCCCGCTGGTCTTCCTGGTCCTTCCTGCGTTCGGGTTGTTGACCGTGGTGCCGGCGGTGCTCTCGGCGTTGTCGCGGCTCTGAACGGGACGACCCCGCACTTCCCCCGTCACAACTCATGACTGTTCAAGGAGGAACATCCAATGTTGCGTCGATTCATTACTGCACTGACGTCGATGGTGACCGGCGTCCGGGACGCGGCCACCGAAGCGGGTCAGACCACTGCGGAGTACGCGCTGGTCATCCTGGGCGCGGCGGCGATCGGCACGCTGGTGATCACGTGGGCCACCAAGAGCCACACCATCGGCAAGCTGTTCGACATGGTCATCGGCAAGATCCTGCCCGGCTAATGCGTCGAGCTTCTCGACGAGTTCGATCGTCGGCCTGCCCCCGGGAACGGGGGCAGGCGACGGTTGAGTTCGCACTCATCCTGCCGCTCGCAGTGTTCCTCCTGTTGGCGGTACTCCAAACGGCATTGGTCGTGCGTGACTACGTCGGAGTGGTCCACGCCGCTCGCGAGGCGGTACGGGCGGTCAGTGTCGATCCGGATCCCGGTGCGGCCCGGGCCGCGGCGCGGCGGGTGATGGCCAACGCCACCGTGAAGGTCGGACCTCGTCCGCCGGTTGGCGGTTCCGTACGCGTCGACGTCACGGTGGTCTCGCACACGGATTTGGCGCTCGTCGGCGTGGTGTTCCCGGATCCGGTCGTGCACGGGACTGCAACGATGAGGACCGAGCGATGAGTCGCTCCCAACGGGGATCGGTCACCGTGTTGAGTCTCGCGCTGGTGGTCGTGGCGATGGTCGTGGCGCTTGGAGTGGCCCGTGCCGGTCATGCCGCCGGCGATGCCGCCCGCGCCGATACTGCGGCCGACGCCGCGGCACTGGCCGCCGCTGATGCCCTCGCTCGATCCGAAGGGTCGGGGGTGGCGCGAGTCTCGGCGGCCACCGTGGCCGCCGAGAACGACGGCGTGCTCCGGCGCTGCGACTGCGTCGGCGACCATGCCGAAGTCGTGGTCCAGGTCGGGCATGCGTTCGGCTCGGCGCGCGCGGAGGTGCTCCGTCGCTGTCAGTTCGCCGGTTCCGACTGCGGTTGATGTTCACCGGGCCCGTAGGTCCTCGCGCCCCGCTGACCCGATTGCCACCAACCTGCTTGCTACGGTCCCGGGATGCGCCGTGTCGGAATCCTTGGTGTGGTGGTCGCCGCCGCGATCATCGGCGTCGGATGCTCCAGCGACGGGCCCGAAGTCACGAATCGGCTCGGCGACTGCGTGTTCGAACCTCGCACCGTGTGTATGAACCAGGACTTCACCGCGCTCAACCTGGATTCGACCGATCTGACCGGCGCCAACCTCTCGGGATCGAGTTTTCGAAATGCCGACCTGCGCAATGTGGTCTTCCGTGATGCCGATCTGTCCAACGTGATCTTGTCCGGCGCGGACATGACTGGTGCCGATCTGCGGGGCGCGAACCTGCAGGGCGCTGAGTTGTTCGCGGTGACGATGGATCGGGCGCGATGGGGTGGCGCCAATCGCACCGGCATCAAGTACTGCGAGACGTTGCTGCCCAACGGCGATGTGTCGAGTTGTCCCTCGCTCGAAGTGACCGTGACGACGGTGCTGAAGGGACCGCCGGCGATCGTGGCCTTCGCTCCGCACGCACCGGCGCGTTGCATCGTCGACGCGATCGGCGAAGGCATCGAAGTGGATTGGAAACTCCGGAACTCGACCAGCGCGGTGTTCCTGGTCGATGACAACGAGGTGAGTACCGAGGTCGGTGAGGGTGGGGTCAAGCGGATTCCGTTCCCGTGCGACCACCACACGCACACGGTGTCGATCGAAGCCACTGGCGATTCACCGCCCGACGCCTCCCGGAGCTTCACGCTCAAGCTCGGCCCGACGCCACCCCGTCAGGGGATTTAACCGTCGCTGCCGGTTGGCGTCAGCAGGTCGAGGAGCGTGATGGCGGCGTTCTTGTCGAGGAATTCGTTCCAGTTCCCACACTTGGGCGATTGCACACATGACGGGCACCCGGCCGCACACGGGCAGGCCCGTACGAGTGCTGCGGTCGCCCGCACGTGTTCGACAACGTCGGCAAACGCGAGCGCGGCGATCCCCGCTCCGCCGGGGTAGCCGTCGTAGATGAAGATCGTGGGGGTGTTGGTGGCCGGGTGAATCGCCATCGACACTCCGCCGACATCCCAGCGGTCACAGATCGCGAACAGCGGGAGCATGCCGATGAGCGCGTGTTCGGCGGCGTGGACGGCACCGAGCACCTGCGGCGGCGCGACGCCGGCGTGGAGGAGGCGATCGGGCGCGACGGTGTACCAGACGCCGAGCGTGGACAGCGTCCGTGGCGGGACGTCGAGCGGAACGGTCTCGACCACTTCGTTGGTGGACGCACGCTTGCGCTGGTACGCGACGACCTGATTCGTCACGGTCACGGAGCCGACGTGGACCCGACCCGCGCCGCACGGAGCGGTGTCATGGATCTCGCCGATGTCGATGTCGGTGTTCTCGCGAGCCTGGGTGTACGCATCCTGATCGTCGGCCGGAGTGAGGTGGGCCTCGCCCGCCTCCACGTCGAGTCGTTCGACCTGCCACTGGCGACCCTGGTGGACATAGATCGCGCCGGGGTGGGCAACACTGAAGATGCGGGCGCCGTCCACCGTTCCGATCATCGGGCGATCGGCTTCGGTGCTGATCAGCGCGAACTCGCTGCTGGTGCCACTCCGGAGCCCGATCCCCGGGGCCGGTGGGCGCCGACCCGCCCAGTACATCTTCCCGGCTCGTGGTTTCAGCCGATCGGCCTGGACCAGGCGCCGTACGACGTCGTCGAGCCCCTCGCCGAACCACTGATCGTCGGTCGGTTCCAACGGCAGTTCGTGGGCGGCACAGGCGACGTGCGGCTCAAGCACGTAGGGATTCTGAGGGTTCACGACGGCCGCCTCGGCGGTGCGGGTGAACAGTTCCGTGGGGTGCGCGGCGTACCACTGGTCGAGCTGGTCGTCGCCGGCGATCAGGACGGCCGCCGCCCGTTGGCCGGACCGCCCGGCTCGACCCGACTGCTGGCGCAGCGATGCCAAGGTTCCGGGGAAACCGTTCAGGATCACGGCGTCGAGTCCGCCGATGTCGATGCCCAGCTCGAGGGCGTTCGTTGCCGCAATGCCGACGAGGTCGCCGCTCACCAACCGCCGCTCCAACTCTCGCCGCTCCTCGGCGAGGTACCCGCCGCGGTAGGCCGCGATGCGATCTGCCGAAACGGGGGATCGCTCGGCCACCTTTCGGCGGGCATGGGTGGCCACGAGTTCGGCAGCTCGGCGGCTCCGCGCAAAGGCCAGGGTCGGATGGCCGGCCGCGACGAACCGGCTCAGGAGCTCCGCCGACTCGACGTTCGCGGATCCGCGCGAGCCGGTCACCGCATCGACGAGCGGTCGCTGCCAGAGTGCGAAGCCTCGTTCGGCCTGAGGTGATCCGTCGTCGTCGATCAGGGTCACGGGCGCGCCGAGCATCGTGCTGGCGAGCCCATCGGGATTCCCGATGGTGGCGCTCGCGAAACAGAATGTCGGATCCGATCCGTAGTGGGCGCACACGCGGCGCAGGCGACGCAACAAGTTGGCGACGTGACTCCCGAAGATGCCGCGGGTTGCATGGACTTCGTCGATGACGACCAGACGAAGCCGCATCAGGTACGTCGACCACCGCTGGTGGTAGGGCAGGATCGCCTGGTGGAGCATCTCGGGGTTCGACAACACGACGGTGGCGTTCTTGCGGGCCCAGGCCCGATCATCGGGCGGGGTGTCCCCGTCGTAGGTGACGGCGCGCAAGCCGGGGACGAGCCAACTGCGCAGCGACCGGAGCTGATCGTTCGCGAGGGCCTTCGTCGGGAAGAGCAGCAACGCGGTGTCGGTGGCGCTGCGAACGGCAGCGTCGACGATGGGGAGTTGGTAGCAGAGCGATTTCCCTGACGCGGTTCCGGTGGCCACCACGATGTTGGTGCGCTCGGCGATCGCATCGATTGCGGCCGCCTGATGGGTGAACAGCTCGGTGACCCCCCGGCTCTCCATCCGCGCGTGGGTGTCGGGATGCAGCGTGCTGGTCAGCTGGGCGAAGCGCGCCTCGCGGGCGGGGAGGTTGGTCCGGAAGACGGTTCGTTCGAAGAGCTCCGGGTCCCTGACGATCTCGTCAAGGGTGTCGACCGCGTCCATGCGCCGAGCATGTCACGCGCCTGAGACGGTCAGTGATTCTGGAGGATGGCGTCGTCGGCGAAGTCTTGGAACAGGCCGGTCGCGTCGGCGGTCAGCATCAGTCGGGACCCGCTGCCGCTCGCGACGGGAACGACCACGTTCTTGACCTGGAGTGGATCGACGGACAGGCCGAGTCGCCCGAGCGTGTAGAGGTCCTTCAATCCGACCCCGTCGAGTTTCGCATGACGACCGAGATTGGCGAGGAGTGTCAACGTGTCGATCGGCCCGGTGTTCTGCGCTCGGAACTGGGTGAGGGCTTGGAGGATCAGATAGCCCTGGTTCTGAGTCCGGGTCAGGTCGCTGTCCGGGAACTGTTTGCGATTCCGGGCGTAGGCGAGCGCTTGATGACCGTCGAGCTTCTGGATGCCGGCGGGGAAGTCGGCACCGGAAAACGAGTCCTTCATCGGGAACGGAACGTTCACCGTGAGGCCGCCCATCTCGTCGACCATGCCGATGAAGCCGTCAAAGTCGGTGTCGACCACATACGGGATTGGGACGCCGACCGCGGCCGAGATGGTGTCGGCTTGGAGACGAGCGCCGCCTTCTGCGTGAGCGGCGTTGACCTTGTCGAGTCCGCGACCAGGAATGTTCATCCCGGTGTCGCGTGGGATGTCGAGGATGGTCGCTTGATGCGTGGTGGGGTTCACTCCGATCAGGTGGATGGCATCGCCCCGGGTGACCGTGTCGCCGGTGCGGCCGTCGTTGCCGATCGCGAGCAGGAACACCGGACCACCCGGAGCGGGTGCGTAGTCGGCATTGGCGGTCTTGGTGATGGTGAACCAACGAGACGCCGACGCGCCCGGAATGTCGACACCACCGAGCCAGAGCGCGACCAGGCCGGCGCAGCTCAGCACGGCGACGAGCGGGATCGCGATGACCAGTGTGCGGACCGGGTGACGGCGGATCATGGTGCGGTACTCCCACTCGTGGTGGTGGTGGTGGTGTCGGGTCCGAGGCCGGCGCCGTCGCGGGTGACGGCGAGTTTGAAGCTGAGGAGGCGCCACTCGCTGCCGTCGCGCGTGAACATCAGTTCGCCGGTGCGATGGATGCGGATGGGTCCGAGCTTGTTGGTGGCTGACACCGTGAGGTCGATCGTCGCGCCGATGAGATCGATGGCGCCCGCCGGGTCCGCGAGTGCGACCAGGCTGACTGGTTCCAGCGTGGCGGTGACGGCGCCGGTCGCCTTCGGCACCGCGGCATCGGTCAGGGCGTCGTATTCGAGACCGGCGGCGGGGGGTGCGGTGTTGGTCGCGAAGAGCTTCGCGACGTCGGCGGTGGTCCCGCTGAGTGGCGCAAGCGTCGCGTCGTGCACGTAGGTCTCGACGCCCTTGAGGACCGCGGTCTTGTCGGCCTCGGGGAAGGGAACCTCGGCGCCGGCGCTCTTCACTACGACGAGGGCCGTCGTGGCGCGGACCTCGCTCACCTTGGGCGGGGTCTGCTTCCGGGGTGCGCTCGTCGGGGCGCTCGAGCTCGAACAGGCGGCCAACGCGGCACAGGCCAGCGCGGCGACAGCATTGGGGATCGATCGTCGAGGGAAGAACATCAGCGGGTCAGGATGCCACAAGGATGGTGACTCACCGGTGCTGGGCCACGCGGGCCGGCCCTGACGTGACGGTGGTGGTCATCGATGTGCACTGGCGACGTCCGCGACCCTGTCGGATTCCACTCTCTGGCTCGCCGCCGGTCACGATATCCAGCCGGAGCAGGGGGCAACCTCGGGGTTGAGTCCCGATCGACAGGAGCGAGTACGTGAGATTGGACCGACAACAGAAGGCGGGATGGGTCTACCTCGCGGTGTCGATCAATGGCTTGGGCTACACGCTCAACGCGTACCGCCCGAGGCGGACGAATCGCCTGCTCTTCTTCTGGAGCTTCTTCGCATCCTGGATCACCATCGAACTGGCACCGTTCCATCTGATGGTGCAGATCGTCGCGACCGGCAGCTTTGCCAGCCAGGGCGCGTTGCGCACCCGTCCGGGCCGGGCCGGGCTGGTCATGACGTTCGCCTCGTGGGTCGGGCTGGCCTGGTCGATCCGTCAGAGCATGGCGGCGCGCCACGAAATCCGCGCTGCGCTGAGGGAGCTTCGCTATGACGAGCCCGAGCCAGATCTCCAACCCGTCGAGGTTCGTCGGAACATCACGTTCGCACGGGCGGGCGGTCGCGCCCTTCGACTCGACGTGCATGCGCCCGCGTCGCCGGCCGCGCCCGGAACCCGCCGGCCCGCACTGGTGCAGGTCCACGGCGGTGGCTGGTTGATCGGGTTCAAAGATCGTCAGGGTCAACTGCTCATGCGTCGGCTGGCGGCCCGAGGATGGGTCTGCTTCAACGTCGACTACCGATTGAGCCCCGCGGCCACCTTTCCCGATCATCTTGTCGACGTGAAGCGCGCGGTGGCGTGGATTCGTGAACACGCCGAGGACTACGGCATCGATCCGGATTTCGTGGCCATCACCGGCGGGTCCGCGGGCGGACATCTCGCGACCCTGACCGCGCTCACCGCGAACGATCCGGCGTACCAGCCCGACTTCGAGGGAACCGACACCTCAGTGCAGGCGGCGGTGCCGTTCTACGGCGTGTACGACTTCACCAACCGCAATCACGTTTGGCCAGACGAGACGCTGCCCTGGTTCCTGGAGCCGATCGTGATGAAAGCCCACCTCGCCGATGCGCCGGAGGCATTCGCGAAGGCGTCGCCGATCGACCAGGTCGGGCCCGACGCACCGCCGTTCTTCGTCATCCATGGCGAACTGGATGTTCTTGCGCCGATCGAGGACGCCCGCGAGTTCGTCGACCGGCTCCGCGCGGTCTCGAAGTCGCCCGTGTACTTCTTGGAGTTGCGCGGTGCCCAACACGCCTTCGACACCTTTGCGTCCATCAGAGCGAACGCGACCGTCGAGGCCGCCGCCCGGTTCCTTGCGGCCGTCTGGGCCTCACATCAAGTCGAGAATGCGGGCACCGCGTCGGTGGACGACATCAGCGACGTGGTCGAGAAGCAACTCGGTGCCGAGGTCGTCAAGGTCATCGACTGATCGGGTCAGTGGTCGGGACCTTTGGCCAGCTTGGATTCGAGCGTGGGGAGCGCGGCCAGGTTCGCCATCACATGCAGGACGTCGCCTTCTTGGCCGACGAGGTCGGGCCGCACGACCTGCGCGGTGCCGAGTCGGGTGACGGCGGCAAGCGAGAACACGCCGGGCTCGTCCATGCCCGCAAGCTTTTTCCCTGCCCACGCCACGGGCAGGTTGCGCTCGACCAGGCCGACGGCACCCGCCGAGTCGGTCCAGTCGGCGATGCTCGGCGTGGGGAGGAGGCGGCGCAACACTTGGTCGGTGGTCCAGGCGACCGTCGCGACGGTCGGGATCCCGAGCCGCTGGTAGATGACTGCGCGGCGCGGGTCGTAGATCCGGGCGACAACGTGCTCGACTTCGAACGTTTCCCGAGCGACGCGCGCCGCCATGATGTTCGAGTTGTCACCGCTGGTGACGGCGGCCACGGCCGTCGCGTCGCGGACGCCGGCGGCCTCGAGGGTGTCGCGATCGAAGCCGAAGCCGACGAGGCGGTAACCGCCGAAGCCTTTCGGGAGTCGACGGAAGGCGTCCTGCTTCTTGTCGATGATGGCGACCGTGTGATCCAGCCGCTCGAGCGCGCCTGCGAGTTCACTGCCGACGCGACCGCATCCGATGACGACAACGTGCACGTCTGGCTCACCTTCTGTGTTGGTTCCGGGATCCCGTGCGGGTTCGGACGATGCTACCGGCGGTACCGTAGAGGGGACGGCTTCGGCCGGACCGCCGTACTCGTGGAGGGCGACATGGGTGTTCGCAACGTGATGAAGCGCATGGGTCAGTCGGTCGAGGAGGCCGACCGCGAGAAGCTCAGGGAGTTCTGTCGTGGCCTGGATGTGTCGCCGCTCAACGACCTCCCCCTACGGACGCCGGTTCGACTCGCCGGTGAGGTGACGTCCATCCGGATCGTTCCGCGCGCCGGCGCGCCGGCGGTGGAGGCCACGATCAAGGATGGTCACGGCGCAGTGGTCGCAGTGTTTCTCGGACGGGGCCGAGTCCGAGGAATGACGCCCGGGCGGCGGGTGAAGCTTCAAGGCGTGGTGCTCGCAGAAGGCAACGAGCAGTTGGTCTACAACCCGACCTACGAGCTGTGCCCGTAGGTCATCGGGGGCTCAGCTGGCGGCGGCACTCTCACCGGTGAGGATCTGGCGGATCTGATCCTCGGATTCGGGAGTCACCAGGGCCAACACTTCGTCGCCGGCCTCGAACGTCGTCTCACCGCGCGGTACGACGAGGTGTTCGTCGCGCAGGATTGCGACAATCGTGGCCTCACGGGGAAGCGGAATGGTCGCGATCGAGCTGCCGACGACCTCGGCGGTGTCGGCGAGGGTGACTTCCACGAGGCGGGCGAGGCCGCCCTCGAAGCGCAGGATCTCGACGAGCTTGCCGACGCTCACTGCCTCTTCGACGAGTGCAGTGATCAACGTGGGCGTCGAGACGAACAGGTCGACCCCCCAGTTCTCGGTGAACATCCATTCGTTCTTCGGATGGTTCACGCGTGCGATCACCCGCGGAATCCCGAACTCCTGTTTGGCGAGCAGCGACACGACCAGGTTGTCTTCGTCGTCGCCGGTGGCGGCGACCAGGACTTCGCACTTGTCGAGGCCGGCTTCGCGGAGCGACGAAACCTCGCAGGCGTCGCCGATGTACCACTCGATGCCTTCATCGACCGTGGTCCGGTCCTGGACGGGTTGCTTCTGCTCGATGAGCAGCACCTCGTGGCCGGCCTGGTGGAGGGAGGCGGCGACATGTTGTCCGACGTTGCCGGCCCCGGCGATAGCGACTCGCATCGGAGTGAACCTAGTTCTCCGGAGCCGTAAGTTGCGGGCTCGGCCGTGACAGACTCGTCGAAATCTGAGAGTCGCCGGGAGAGGGATTGGGGTCTGGTGTCGGTCGTCAAACGCATCTTGGTCGGTCGGCCGTTGGCCACGACCGAGCAGGAACACCAGCGGATCAACAAGGTCACCGCCCTCGCAGTCTTTTCGTCTGACGCGATCTCGTCGACGGCCTACGCCACGGAGGAGATTCTCTTCGTCGTCGCGCTCGGCTCGTCGAGCCTGGCGCTGGGGTTGGAGACGTTGGTCCCGATCTCGATCGCCGTCGCGATCATCCTGGCCATCGTCATCACGTCCTACCGGCAGACGATCTTTGCCTATCCAAGTGGCGGCGGCTCCTACGTGGTGAGTCGAGAGAATCTCGGCGAGATGCCGTCGCTGGTCGCGGGTGCGTCGCTCCTGGTTGATTACATCCTCACCGTCGCGGTGTCGATCTCGGCCGGGGTTGCGGCCATCATTTCGATTCCGTCGCTCCGCGACCTGGCGAACTACCGCGTGGAGATCGCGCTCGTGCTGATTGCCCTGATCACTCTGGCAAACCTGCGCGGGATCAAAGAGTCCGGCCGGCTGTTTGCCGTACCCACCTACGTGTACATCGTCATCCTCGTCACGCTGTTGGGCTTTGGGCTCTACCAGGCCTTGTTCGGCGACCTCGGCCGGGTGCCGTTCGACGCCAAGGCGTTCGAGGAAGCCGGGGGGCTGCGGGAGGTCGGTGGGTCGCTCGGGCTCTTCTTGCTTCTGAAGGGTTTCTCGTCCGGCGCCGTCGCCCTCACCGGCGTCGAAGCGATCTCCAACGGAGTACCCGCATTCCGGCGGCCGGAGTCGAAGAATGCGGCGATCACGCTGGTGTGGATGGGCCTGATTCTCGGCACGCTCTTCTTCGGGGTCTCGGTGCTTGCCCACCACACGCACCCGTATCCGAGTCATGACCAGACCGTGTTCTCCCAGATGGGCCTGCTCGTGTTCGGGAATGGCCCGCTGTACTTGGTTCTTCAGGTCGCGACCGCCCTGATCTTGATTCTCGCGGCCAATACCGCCTACGCCGACTTCCCCCGGATCTCCTCGATCATCGCCCAGGACAAGTACTTGCCCCGTCAACTGGCGAACCGCGGCGACCGGCTGGTGTTTTCGAACGGCGTGGTGATTCTGGCGGTGTTCGCCGGCATTCTCATCGTCGCGTTCGGCGGCCTGACCAACGCGCTGATCCCGCTCTACGCCGTCGGCGTGTTCACATCCTTCACCTTGAGTCAAGCCGGCATGGTGCGTCACCACCTGAAGGAACGCGAGCCGCGGTGGAAGTTCAATGCGTGGCTGAACGGTGTCGGCGCGGTCACAACGCTCGTCATTCTCCTTGTCGTCGCCACCACCAAGTTCACCGAGGGCGCGTTTCTTCCGATCATCGTGATCCCGCTCATCATCTGGCTGTTCAAGTCGATTCACACCCACTACACGACGATCGAGAAGGGTCTCGAGGCGGCACCCGACTACAAGGCGCGGCCGATGAACCACACCGTGGTGGTGCTGATCGGCAGCGTGCACCGCGGTTCGTTGGAGGCGCTCGCGTACGCGAAGTCGCTGCGGCCCTCCCGCCTGCTCGCGGTCACGGTCGTGACCGATGAAGACGAGCAGGAGAAAATCGCGCGCCAGTGGGCCCAGTACGAGATCGACGTACCGCTCGAAATCGTGTTCTCGCCGTACCGTGAGCTGGCGCGCCCGGTACTGCGGTTCGTGGAGGAGATCGACGCCACCCGGTCCAACGACATCGTCACCGTGGTGATCCCCGAGTTCGTCGTCAGCTCCTGGTGGGGCCAGCTGCTCCACAACCAGAGCGCGCTCTTCTTGAAGGGGCGTCTGCTCTTCCGCAAGGGCACCGTGGTCACCTCAGTCCCGTATCACGTGTGATTTGAAGTGCGCGAGGCCGAGTTCGGGTTCTCGCGCTCGCTTCGATCAGCACCCTGCTGGCTTGGCTAGATTGACGGCCTTCGCGACGGACCTTTAGCGTCGCCGGGCTTTGGGGTACCACGACGGCGTGAGCGCGCCCGTTTCAACCAGCAAGGAGCACCGCAGCACATGAGCACTGTCATTGCCGAAGGCAGCTACCAGGTCTTCAAACTGGGATCCACGGAGTGGTTCTGGCTCGTGTTCTCCGCGGCGACCGCGGTGTTGGCGATCCTGGTCGGGTTCTTCCTCATGAAGGGGGTCCTCGCCGCAGAGACCGGCACCCCGAAGATGGTGGAGATCGCGCTGGCGATCCAAGAGGGCGCCATGGCCTACCTCAAGCGCCAGTTCAAGACCATCGCGGTCATCCTGATTCCGCTCGCGTTCATCGTGTTCGCGACCGCGACCGAGGTGGCCAAGCCCGTCGGCGTCACGATTGGATCCGACGGCCTGTCGTTCGCGGCCTCGGGCACCTTCCGAACACTCGCGTTCATCGCCGGGTGTGTGATGTCGGGCCTGACCGGGTTCATCGGGATGAGCCTCGCGGTACGAGGCAACGTCCGGACCGCGGCCGCAGCCAAGAACGGCTCGCTTCCGGCCGCACTCAAGGTCGCGTTCCGCACCGGCGGCGTCGCCGGGATGTTCACCGTCGGCCTTGGGCTGCTCGGTGCCACCGTGATCATCATGATCTTTCAGAACACCGCCTCGGCCATCCTGATCGGGTTCGGCTTCGGTGGCTCGCTCCTTGCCCTGTTTCTACGGGTCGGTGGCGGAATCTTCACCAAGGCCGCCGACGTCGGTGCCGACCTCGTCGGCAAGGTCGAGGCCGGTATCCCCGAAGACGACCCTCGCAACCCCGCCACGATCGCTGACAACGTCGGCGACAACGTCGGCGACTGCGCCGGTATGGCGGCCGACCTCTTCGAGTCCTACGAGGTCACGCTGGTTGCGTCGATCATCCTCGGAGTCGCGGCCTTCGACTCGATTGGTGCCAACCCGGCCCTCGGTCTGGTGTTCCCCCTGGCCGCTCGCGCAATCGGTGTGCTCGCATCGATCGTCGGCATCTTCGCGGTACGCGCGACCGACAAGGACAAGTCGGCCATGGCCCCGATCAACCGCGGGTTCCTGACCGCCGGTCTGCTCACCGTCGTCGGCACGGCGATCGTCGCCTTCGGGTATGTGGGGAATGACTACTTCGACGCCGGTTGGCGCTGTTTCGGTGCCGTCGTCGCCGGTCTCGTACTTGCCCAGGGCCTCAGCCGTCTCACCGAGTACTTCACCTCGACCGAGACGGCGCCGGTACGCGAGATCGCCGAAGCGACTCGGACGGGTCCGGCGACCGTGGTGCTGTCGGGTATCAGCTCGGGGCTCGAGTCGAGCGTGTACGCCATCATCGCGATCTGTGCGGCGCTCGGCCTGGCGATTGCCATGGGCGGCGGCAACATCCAGTTCACCTTCTACCTCGTCGCCCTCACGGGAATGGGCATGTTGGCCACCACCGGCGTGGTCGTCTCCGAAGACACCTTCGGGCCGGTGGCCGACAACGCGGCAGGGATCGCGGAGATGTCGGGCGAGTTCAGCGGCGAGCCCGAGCGGATCATGGTGAGTCTCGACGCGGTCGGCAACACGACCAAGGCGGTCACCAAGGGCTTCGCCATCGGTTCCGCGGTCATCGCCTCGGTGGCGTTGTTCGCCTCCTATATCGAGACCATCGGCCAGGAACTCGACCTCGGCACTGGTCCGAAGATCTTCAAGTCGCTTGCGACGCAGATGAACGTGGCCGACCCGAAGACCTTCATCGGTCTGTTGATCGGTGGTTCGGTGGCGTTCCTGTTCTCGGCCCTCGCGATTCGTGCCGTCGGCCGGACCGCAGGTGTCGTGGTCCAGGAAGTGCGGAGCCAGTTCGCCGACGGCGGGATCATGGCCGGGACCAAGAAGCCCGACTACGGCCCGGTCATCGACATCTGCACGGCCGCTTCGTTGCGAGAGTTGGCGACGCCGGCGCTGCTCGCGGTGCTCACGCCCGTGATCGTCGGCTTCGGCATCAACTACTTCGCGCTCGGCGCGTTCCTCGCCGGTGTGATCTTGACCGGCCAGCTCATGGCCAACTTCCTCTCCAACTCCGGTGGCGCGTGGGACAACGCGAAGAAGTACATCGAGGATGGCAACGAGGGAGGCAAGGGCTCCGAGGCGCACAAGGCGGCGGTCATCGGTGACACCGTCGGTGACCCGTTCAAGGACACCGCCGGGCCGGCGTTGAACCCACTCATCAAGGTGATGAACCTCGTATCGCTGTTGATCCTCCCGGCGATCATCTCGCTGCGGAACAACGACATCCGCTACGTCATCGCCGGCATCGCGACTCTGGTGCTGATCGGTGCTGTGATGTTCAGCAAGCGCAAGGGCGCCTCGATCGGCGACGAGCAAGTCAACGCGCCGGCGGCGTCCGCCGTCTAGGTCGCACGGAACTTCAGAGAAGAGAAACGCCCCGCAGCTCAGCTGCGGGGCGTTCTCATTTCGCTACTGCTGCTTCTTCCGCTTGTGTTTGCGGTACTCGAGGAACGGCGGGATGAGCGAGAGCAGGATGACGACACCGATGATCGGGAGCAGGTATTTGTCGATGTTGTCGGCACCGATCTGCGAGCCGAGGAAATAGCCGAGCAGCGTCACGCCGACCGCCCAGAGGAACCCGCCCGCGATGTTGTACACGAGGAACGTGCGGTACGGCATGGCTCCCACGCCGGCCAAGATGGGAGCAAAGGTCCGGACGACGGGAACGAAGCGTGCCATCACGATGGTCTTGGCGCCGTGCTCCTCGAAGTAGGCGTTGGCCTTTTCCACGTGCTCCTGCTTGAACAGGCGGGAGTTCGGGCGTTTGAAGATCGACGGCCCGACCCGCTTGCCGAAGGCGTAGCCCACCTGGTCGCCGGCGACGGCGGCGATGAAGCAACCGATCAGGATCACCCAGATGTTGAGGCTGTCCGGCCGTGACGCGAAGAGCCCGGCCGTGAAAAGGAGCGAGTCGCCGGGGAGGAAGAACCCGATCAGCAGCCCGGACTCGGCGAAAATAATGAGAATGAGACCAATTGTTCCGAATGATCGGAGCAGCTGCTGCGGGTCGATGGAGTCGGTGATACTGGCAAGCATCAGGGCACACTAGAGCGGGGATCCGGGCGTACCGGGTCCGGCGGGCGCTACGTTCGGCCCGTCCCTTGTTCCATTCACAGAAAATTTGGCCGTGCCGAAGTCGCTGGTGATCGTCGAATCCAAGACCAAAGCCGACACGATCGGTCGCTTTCTCGGCGATGATTTCACCGTCTTGGCCAGCTTCGGCCACGTCCGTGACCTGCCTCGGAAGGGCCTCGGCGTCGACGTCGACGATCACTTCCGACTCGAGTACGCCCCCCCGGAGGGGCGGGCCAAGGACGTTGTCTCCACGCTCCGCAAGGCGATGAAGAACGCCGACGAGCTTTACCTCGCGACGGATGAGGATCGCGAGGGAGAGGCCATCGCCTGGCATCTCATCGAGGTCCTGAAGCCGAAGACCTCGGTGAAGCGAATGGTGTTCCACGAGATCACCAGGGAGGCCATCGACGCGGCGATCGCCAACCCGCGCGAGCTCGACATGAAGCTCGTGGAGGCGCAGGAAGGCCGCCGGACGCTCGACCGGCTCGTCGGGTACGAAGTCTCACCGGTGCTGTGGCGTCGCGTGGGCGGTGCTCGCTCCGCCGGTCGGGTGCAAAGCGTTGCCGTGCGACTCGTCGTCGAGCGCGAACGCGAGCGGATGGCGTTCCGCACTGCCGAGTTCTGGGATCTCGACGGTCGGTTCGCGGCGCGCGGCACCGAGTTCGCCGCGCGGCTCGTCGAACTCGACGGCCGCCGGGTGGCGACCGGTCGTGACTTCGATCCGGCCACCGGTCTGCTCGCACCGGATGCCGTGGCTGCGCACCTGCTCGAAGACGGCGCCCGTGCGCTGGCGGGTCGGCTTGCGGATTCGGCATTTCAGGTGCGCCAGGTCGAGGCCAAAGACTTCACCGAGCGCCCGAAGCCACCGTTCAAGACCACGACCATGCAGCAAGAGGCCGGCAACAAGCTGCGATTCAGCGCCGGTCGCACGATGTCGGTCGCGCAGGGCCTCTACGAGCGTGGCTACATCACGTATATGCGGACCGACTCGATCAGTCTCTCGAATCAAGCGGTCGACGCGGCCCGGGCCCAGATCGTGGAGCGGTTCGGCCAGGCCTACCTTCCGCCGGCGCCGCGGTCCTACGCGAACACGACGAAGAACGCTCAAGAAGCTCACGAAGCGATCCGCCCGGCGGGTGCGCGCTTTCGGACTCCCGAAGCCGTGCGGTCCGAACTCTCACGCGACGAACTCGCACTGTACGAGCTGATCTGGATGCGCACCGTCGCCAGTCAGATGACCGATGCCCGTGGGCGCCGGGTCACGATCCGGCTCGGCGGGTCGTCGAGCGCCGGCGAAGATGCGGTCTTCCGCGCCTCGGGGAAATCGTACGAATTCCTCGGGTTCCGCATGGCCTACGTCGACGTGTCCGACGATCCGAGCGCGGCCGACGAGGACGAGGCGGTGCTTCCCGCCGTCGGCGAAGGCGAGGGAGTGGCGTGCAACGCGTTGGACGCGAACGGTCACACCACCCAACCTCCGGCCCGCTACACCGAGGCCACCCTGGTCAAGGTGCTCGAAGACTCCGGCATCGGTCGCCCGTCGACCTATGCGTCGATCATCAACACGATCACGAGCGAACGCGGGTACGTGTGGAAGAAGGGCAACGCACTGGTGCCGTCGTGGACGGCCTTCGCCAAGACGCAGTTGCTGGAGCGGTACTTCGCCCATCTTGTCGACTACTCGTTCACCGCGACGATGGAAGAAGCACTCGACGCCGTCGCTCGCGGTGAAGGCGAGTCCGAGAAGTGGCTGCACTCCTTCTACTTCGGCAACGGCACTGCGGGGCTCCGCGAACTCGTGTCCGAGGACAACCTCGCGCAGATCAACATGAGCGAGGTCAACAAGGTCCTGATCGGTCACGACGACACCGGAGGCGAGTACGTCGTGCGCGTGTGGAACACCGGCGAGTCGCTGCATCATGGCGATGAGAAGTGTCCGCTGCCGGCCGATCTGCCTCCTGACGAACTGACCGTCGAACGATGTGCCGAGCTGATCGCCAAGGGCGCGGCCGGGCCACGCGAACTCGGCGCCGACCCGGCGACCGGCTTGATGGTGCTCTCGCTGAACGGTCGGTTCGGTCCGTTCGTGCAACTCGGCGTGCTCGAAGACGGCGCGAAGTCGAAGGTCAAGCCGCCCCGTGCCTCGCTGTTCAAGAGCATGGATCCGGAGACGGTCGATCTCGAAACCGCGCTGAAGTTGCTCGCGTTGCCGCGGATCGTGGGTGCCGATGCCGAAGGCAACGAGATCACCGCGCAGAACGGTCGCTACGGCCCGTATCTCAAGAAGGGCACCGACAGCCGGAGTCTCGAGGCCGAAGATCAGATCTTCACCTGCACGTTGGAGCAGGCCGAAACGATTTTCGCCCAACCCAAACGCGGTCGCGGCCAAACCGCAAAGCCGCCGCTCGCCGAGTTGGGGGAGAGCCCTGATACTGGCAAGCCCATCCGAGTCCTCGACGGTCGATTCGGTCCGTACGTGACCGACGGTGCCACCAACGCGACGATCCGACGCGGCCTGGATCCGGAGACGATCACCTTCGAGGACGCGCTCGACCTGTTGCGCGAGCGCGCCGCGAAGGGCCCGTCGACCAAGGCCAAGAAGACCGCCAAGAAGCCCGCGAAGAAGGCCGCCAAGAAGACCGCCAAGAAGACCGCGAAGAAGACTGCGAAGAAGGCAACGAAGGATCCGTTGACCGGAACGACTCGCGTCGTCAAGAAGGGTCAGAGTTCGGTGGCGAGGAAGGCGGCGGCGAAGAAGGCGGCGGCGGTCGAGGCACTCGGTAGCGGTGACGCCCCCTTCTGAGTCGGGCGGGTCGTTGCCGGACCGCCGGCCTGGCGCAGACCCCGCACCGTTCATTCCGAGCGCCGGCGAGGAGACCCCCGTCCCGCCGGAGTCGTTCCGACTGTTCGGATCGAAGCCGTTCCTGCGGCTCTGGATCGCACAGGTGTTCTCGAGTCTGGGAGATTGGGTCGGCTTCGTTGCGATCCTCGGTATCACCAAGACCCTGACGACCGGAAACGCGAGTTATGCAATCGCGATCAGTCTCGTCATGGTGGCGAGAATGCTCCCGGGCTTCTTCCTCGCCACGGTGGGCGGCGTGATTGTCGACCGGTTCGATCGGCGGAAGGTCATGGTGCTCTGCGACCTGGGTCGGGCCGCACTCATCTGCACCTTGCCGTTCGTCGCGAGCTTGTGGCAGCTCGTGGTGGTGTCGTTCTTCATCGAGATCATGACGTTGCTGTGGGGACCGGCGAAGGATGCGTCGGTCCCGCACTTCGTCCCGGAGGAGAGCCTGGCTTCAGCCAACACGTTGTCGCTCGTCGCGTCGTACGGAACGCTGCCGCTGGGCGCGGCGATCGCGGCCGCACTCGCCGTGGTGGCGACCTGGCTCGGTGGTTTCGATGCCTTGAAATCGCTGAAGGTGGACCGCGACGTCGTGTCGCTGTGGTTCGACGCCCTCACCTACGTGACCTCGGCGCTCATCGTGTTCCGCTTGCCCATCCCGAAGCCGACCCGCCACGAAGGCCAGAAGATCGATCTTGCGTCCAGTGTGCGCGAGATCAAGGAGGGTGTCGCGTACATGCGCTCGGCGCCGTTCAGTCGAGCAGTGATTCTCGGACTGGGCGGAGCGATCATCGGTGC
>JANLRZ010000054.1:0-2644 GCA_031362155.1 Acidimicrobiia bacterium
GCCGACTACTCGGCCTTCACGGCGGCAATCGCCGACAGGCGTATCGACGCAGTCACCGAAGTCTGAACCTCGGGTAGCTTCCGCGGATGTCCTGGCCCCGCGGGTTGCCCGAGATCGGCGTCGATCTCACCGACCGCCAACGATTCGCGATCGCGCACCGAGTCCTGGCGGCCGAGGGTTGGCAAGAGAACCTGTCGGGTCACCTCACGTGGGACCGCGGCGACGGCACTCTCTGGTGCACGCCCTGGGGTCGGTGGTGGGAGGAGATGTGCGCCTCCGACATCATGACCATCGATCGCGACGGCACCATCGTCGACGGGCCGTGGGACATCTCGCCGGCGGTCCATCTCCACACCATGCTCCATCGCGCCCGCCCGGATGCCGCGGTGATCGTCCACGGCCATCCACTCGCCGCGACCACCCTGGCGTGCATGGGGGTCGATCCGGTCATCAGCCATCAGAACTCGGGCATCTTCGACGGAGAACTTGTGACCGTGAGCGAGTACGACGGCACCGTCGAAGACGCCGCGGCCGGCGCTTCGCTCGCGGCCCGGATCGGCGGTGCGAGTGGCATCTTGTTGGCGAACCATGGCGCGATCGTGACTGCACCGACTCTTGAAGAGGGCGGTTACAAGGCGGCGACCTACGAACGCATGTGTCGAATCACCCTCACTGCGCTCGGCGCGGGTCGCGAACTCGAAGAACTCCCGCAGGCCGGTCGCGCCGCCCTGAAGGCCGAACTCCGGCGCAATGCCCCCGATGCCTATTGGGGAGGCGCGGCCCGGGCGGTCCTCCGCGCATCCACTGACGTACTGAACTGAGAGGCCACACGCATGGGAATGTCGCTCGACGACCTGCAGGCATCCGAGGCATTCGGCGGTTCGAAGGGCCGTCGCGCGGAAGTCACCTTCCTCCCTGAACCCGAACCGCGCGATCGATTCACCACCATCATCTCGGTCGACGATCATGTCGTCGAACCGCCCGATGCATTCGCGAATCGGTTCCCGGCAAAGCACCAGGACGCGGCACCTCGCATCGTCGAGACCGACGACGGTGGCGAAGCCTGGCTCTGGAACGGCGAACTCCTTCCCAATGTCGGATTCAACGCGGTGGCGGGCCGCCCGACCGACGAATACGGCTTCGAACCCACGAGGTTCGACGAGATGCGCCGGGGCGCATGGGACGTGACCGCCCGGCTGTCCGACATGGACATCAACGGCGTCTGGGGTTCGCTCTGCTTCCCCAGTTTCCTGCCCGGGTTCGTCGGCCAACGCCTCACGACCTGGCCCGAAGACGAAGACCTCGCGTTCGCAGCCATGCGCGCGTACAACGACTGGCACCTCGATGCCTGGTGCGGCGCGGCGCCCGGCCGGTTCATCCCGAACCAGATCACGTGGTTGCGGGACCCGGTGATCGCAGCCGACGAGATCCGGCGGAACGCGGCGCGTGGATTCAAGGCGTTGACGTTCTCGGAGGCTCCGGAGAAGCTCGGGCTGCCCTCGCTCCATACCGGGTACTGGGACCCCATGCTCGCCGCCTGCGAGGAGACCGAGACCGTCGTGTGTCTGCACGTCGGTTCGTCGGGCACGTCACCGATGACCGCTCCCGATGCACCACCCGAGACCGTCGCGGTGCTCTTCTTCGCGTACGGCATGTACGCGGCGGTCGATTGGCTCTATTCGAAGATCCCGGTGCGCTTTCCCAACCTCAAGATCGCCCTCTCCGAGGGTGGCATCGGCTGGGTTGCCGGGCTCATCGATCGGCTCGACCACTGCTTCGAGTATCAGCTCGGCTACCTCCCCACCTGGCGCCACGTCGACCTGTCTCCGAGTGAGGTCTTGAAGAGAAACTTCTGGTTCTGTGCCATCGACGACACCTCGGGGTTCCTCACCCGTGATGTGATCGGCGTTGATCACCTCCTCGTCGAGTCGGACTATCCCCACGCCGACTCCACGTGGCCCGACACCCAGCTGCGCTTGCGCGAGCAGCTGCGCGGCGTACCCGACGCAGAGATCGCGAAGATCTGCTGGCAGAACGCCGTCGACCTGTTTCGCATGCCTGTCCCACCGGAGGCAACTCGATGAAGTGCTCGGCCCGAATGACCGTGGCAGGCGTGATCGCGCTGAGCGCGTCGATGGTGCTCGGAACTGCGCTCGCCGCGCCGTCGACGACGGCCGCGCGGGGCAAGGTCCAACTTTTGCCGCTCCGCGCGATCAATGGCGACCAACCCGCGATCGTCGATGCGCACGGCCGGCAGGTGACATTGCGGGGCCAGAACGTCAACTCACTCGGTGACTATTACCAGGCGAACGACACACTCCCAACCGTCGTACCGGTGAAGGCGAAGGACTGGGCCCGCATGCAATCCCACGGGTTCAACGTGGTCCGCCTGCTGGTCTCGTGGTCACGGCTCGAACCGAAGCGCGGCACGATCAACGGTGCCTATCTCCGGCGGATCCACCGGGCCGTCGACGCCGCGAGGGCCCACGGCATCTACAGCCTCATCGACCTGCACCAGGACGCGTGGGGCAAGTACATCGCGTCGCCGCCGGACCTCGTGTGTCCGGCCGGTCGCGAACCCGCCATCGGCTGGGACGGGGCGCCCAAGTGGGCGACGATCACCGACGGCGCCGACACCTGCCGG
>JANLRZ010000128.1:0-27120 GCA_031362155.1 Acidimicrobiia bacterium
GTGATGCACGGGCAGTCTCGGGACGGGCGCGGGTACCGTGACAGCTGGATATCTGCGGCGCGCCGCGCCGGCGCGATCCTCGTGGTACCCGAGTTCACGGACGCGTTGTATCCCGGCACCGACGCGTACAACCTCGGCAACGTGGGCCATGAACCCGAGGCGCGATGGAGTTACTCAACGATCGAACCTTTGTTCGACTACGTGCGAGCCGTCACCGGCAACCGCACCAGCGGATACCTCATGTATGGCCACTCCGCCGGGGCGCAGTTCGTGCACCGCCTGCTCATGCTCGTTCCCCAGAACCGAGTCACGCGCGCAGTCGCCGCCAATGCAGGCTGGTATACGGCGGCTGAAACGGCAGTCGGATTCCCGTACGGCCTGCTGAACAGCCCCGCCACCGGGGTGGGCATCCGCCGTGCCCTGGGTGCGCCCCTCACGGTCCTCCTCGGCGGGGCCGACCTCGACCCGAACGACCCGGAGCTACGCCACACTGCGGGTGCCGATCGGCAGGGGATGTACCGATTGGCTCGCGGCCAGTTCTTCTTCACGACCGGCGCGTCAGCCGCCGGGCAACTGCAGGTTCCGTTCGGATGGTCAATGCGGATCGTTCCCGATGTCGCCCACTCGAACAGTGGGATGGTGCCGGCGGCGGCACAGGTCCTCTTCGGATGACGGCCCGGACGGTCAGAGGCCACCCACGACCTTGTCCCAGGGAACGAGCTTGAAGTTCTGATTGCCAGTGTCGTTGCTGCGATCTTGCGCGACAAACAGTCCGCCCGGGAACGATGGTCCGAGGTTGGCGGTCGACACGTCGATGCCGTCGGAGTCCTCGGCACCATCGATCTGGCCACCTCGGATGTCGAAGCGCTGGACGAAGGCGTTCGCGCCGCCGCGTTGATACACGGCGTACGAGTTGTTGCCTTCACTCGAGGCGACGAGGTAGCCCGTTCCATTCGGGCCGTACGCGATCGCCAGCCCTTCCACGTCGGCTGCCAGGTGGCCCGTCGACCCGGTCGCGTCACCGCGTCTTGGTGGTTCGTCGGAGTCGGGTTCGGCACCGTATCGCCAAATACCACTGCGCTTCTCGCCGATGTACAGGCGGGCGAGGTCGTCGTCTGCGACGCACGCTCCGAGTTGCTGTCCCGGCGACACGCTCAGATCGCGCACCTTCCGGGCATCCACCCGACCGATGGCGTCGAACAACTCCCATTGCTCGACGAATCCTTCACCGCTCGTCACGAAGAAGAAGAATTTGGCGGTCACTGCGCTGTGGTACATGCAGGTTCCGAACGCAACGGTCGTGGGTTGGACGGGACGCGCCGCCACGTTCTCGAGCAGGCGCGAAATCGGATTGATCGCGTAGATGGCGACGGTGTTGTTGGTGAGGTTGGTCGCCGTCACCAATGCAACCGGTCCGCCGGCGAGAGTGAAACCCTGGCGAAGGTCGACATTGTGCAGCTTGCCGTCTGGGAGGTATTGGACCGGCGCGCCGGAGAGGTCGTAGACGCCGATACCGTGTGAATCGGTTCCGATCACCGTGCTCAGAGTCGGATCGAACGGGTGTACCCAAATCGCGACGTCTTCGGAGGAGTCGCTGGACCGCAGCACCGGAGCGGTCTCGCTGGCCGCCGGCACCGTCTGTGCGGGCGGGTCGCTGATGCCGCGCCCTCCGGGAAGCGTCGACGGTGCGACCGACTGAGTCGTCGGGGGCGCCGACCTCGGGCTCGGATCGCTCGTCACACACCCTCCGACCAGCACCGAAGCGACGGCTGCGAGCACGACAGAGATTCTTCTGGAAATCACGGTTTCTCAATCTGTGCGGGGTGTGTGGTTTGGGCACCGCCTCCGCCGGGTACGGCGTCTGCGCACGGTTCCCAGTTCTCTGGTTGCTCAAACACGTGCCGAGGTCCAGCCCGTTCCGGTCGTATATTCTTCCTAAATCGGGCAGTTACGACATAAGGTAATATTAGTTCGACGGAGACCGCTAGCATTCCGTCGACAGGGAGGGACTGGGAGGGAACGTGGCGATCGCTGACGAGACTGACGTCGCTATGGCGCGAAATGGACGTCCCCATCCTCGTTGGGTACGTGAGACTGCGGCACCTCGACTCGACCGGGCACGGCTGCTCGGCGCCAAGGCTTCGTTCACCACCCGACGCGTCGACTTGGACGACCTGTACCGCAACGGTGCGCCGACCTTGCTGACGGGGGCGATCCGGCCCCGTCCCGGCGATGTCGTGCTTGCGCGAGTCGACCGGATCGGCCAGCACCGACGTATCGAACTCACGACGGGTCGGCGGGCGGTACTGCACGAGGGCGATGAGATTCTCGTCACGTACGGCGATCGGTACGCGACCGACCAGTTCGAGTCCCATGTACCCCTCGGCTTGGGACGCACGCAACTCGTCGCATCTGGCGGCATTGCGTCCACAGTGCTCTCGAGGAGTGGTGCCGTCCGGCGCGCCACTGACATCACCGCCCTCGGGCTCATCGCCGACCGACACGGCGAGCCCGTCAACCTCTCCGCCTACACCATCGAGCGAAGGTCGCCCGCGATCGAGCGGCCACCGAGCATCGCGGTGTTGGGCACCGCCATGAACTCTGGGAAGACGACCACCGTGCAATCGATCGTGCGGGGCGTCCGCCTGGCCGGCGGCAAGCCCGGCGCCACCAAGGTCACCGGCACCGGTTCGGGTGCCGACTATTGGGTCATGGTCGATGCAGGCGCACACTGTGTTGCCGACTTTACCGACGTCGGTCTGGCCACGACGTTTCGAGTGCCGTTCGTCGAGATCGAGGCGAACTTCGTGCATTTGGTGGACCACCTCACCAACCAGGGATCCTCGGAGATCGTCATCGAAGTTGCTGACGGGCTTTTCCAGACGGAGACCGCTCAGTTGCTGCGCAGTTCGGTGTTCCGCGATCACGTCGACGGGGTGATCTTTGCCGCGAGTGACGCCATGGGCGCATTGGCGGGAAGTCAACACCTTCTCGGGCTCGGTGTCCCACTGCTCTGCGTCAGTGGACTTCTTACCCAGTCGCCGCTGGCGCAAAGGGAAGCAGCCGAGGTGTGCGACGTTCCCGTGATCGCAACTCCGGCACTCAGCGATCCTGATGTCGCCATGATGCTCATGAAGGGCGGCAGCATCGATCTCGTCCGGCTCGAGCGACAAATCGGGCGAGACCTGGACGACGCCGAAGCGGACGATATTCTCCCGCCGCCCGTCCGACTCGATCGCTCGATCGAAGTTCTGTGAAGGCCCAAGCGGCGCGCTCGTTCAGCATCACCCGCCGCGACATTGCCACGTTGGTGTTCATCGGGTTCGTGCAGGCGGGTGCCGTGGTGGCGTACGTGCTCCTGATCCGCAGCGCGATCAACTCATTGCAGACACCGGCGGTCCAAGCGGGCGACCTGCTGCCCGCACTCGGAGGACTGCTCGTCGTGTCGTTCGTGCAGGCCTGGGCCAGAGGGGCCGAGTTCACCATCGCCGAGCAGGCCGGCTACGACGCAGTTGGCCGACTTCGCGTCGAGCTCCACGCCCATTTGATGGGGATGACGCCACGGCGGGTGCACCGGTCTTCACAGGGTGCGCTGATCCTGCGGTTCACGGGCGACCTGTCGACTCTGCGCACGTGGCTGAGTCGGGGCCTCGCGAGAGGAATCGTCAACGCGATCACGGTCGGCGGAGGGGTAGGGATCATCTTGTATTTGAGCCCGCTCGCGGGAGTCGCCGTGATCGGGGTCCTGCTGATCGGTGCTTCGGCGTCGCTCGCCGCAGGTGATCGTGTGCGCCGTTCCACGCGCAACGTTCGTTGGCGTCGCTCGCTGCTCGCGAGCAACATCGCCGAACAGTTGCGCGCCCTCGCAGTCGTGCAGGTGTTCGGTCGAACGTCCGGCGAGCACTCTCGGCTCGCTCGCCAGAGCGACGACCTGCTGGGTGCCGACAAACGGATGGTCACCACCCGCGGTTGGCTGCGTGCCATCTCGTCAGGTGTCGGCTCGCTCGCGGTCGTTGCCGTTGTCGCGGTCGGCGCCTACGCGATCCCGAGACGACAGGCATCGCTTGCCGACATTGTCGCCGCCATTACCGCGGTTCGCTTCCTCAGCGGGCCGATCCGAATCCTCGGTCGCGTCAACGAGTACTGGCAGGCCGGACAGGTCTCGAAGCGAAAGCTGACCGAGTTCTTCAATCGGCCGTCGCGCGGTCAAAGCGACGAACCGGGTCTCGTGGCGCTGCGGCCTCGTGCCGGCCGAATCCAGTTTCGCAACGTGTCGGTGGACGGCGCTCTCGACGATGTCACACTCACAGTCGAGGGAGGCGAGATCCTGGCCATCACCGGTCCGAACGGCGCCGGCAAGTCGACGTTGCTGTCGCTGCTCGCACGATTCGTGGAACCGGACGCGGGGGAGATCGACATCGATGACCAGCGGCTCGCCGACTGCAGTTACCGGTCGACGTACCGGAATCTGGGCATGGTCAGCCCCGACCTTCCCCTGCTGCGAGGCACGGTACGCCGCAACCTCTCATACCGGTATCGGGACGCGACCGACGAACAGATCGACTGGGTCGTCAAGAGCTGCCGGATCGATGAGCTGCTCGACGACCTCCCGGACGGGCTCGAGACCTGGCTCACCGAGGGCGGGACGAATATAAGCGTCGGTCAGCGCCAACGAGTGGCCCTCGGTCGCGCCATCTTCGGGAGCCCCAGGATTCTGCTGCTCGACGAACCGACGAGCAATCTCGACCAAGCCACGATGGAGGTGCTTCGCCGGGTGATCCTGCGCTACCGCGGCACCGTGCTGCTCGTGACCCACGACGCCGCCGAGCTCGCATTGGCCGACCACGTGTGCGTGATGGCGAACGGCCGGATCCAGCGCCATCTGACCGGCGAGGAGTTTCAGGCGGGGGCCTTCGCGAACGGATTCGTCGAGGCTGGACGACGCATCTCGTGAACCCCAACAACCTGGTGCCGACCGGGGCCGCGCCGGCTACGACCGGCCCGAAGCGGCGCCGGCGTCTGCCCGCCAAGCTCCGCCGCGCCTCGATCGCCCTTGCGCTCGTAGGTGCATTGTGTCTCGCCGGCGTGGTCGCGGCCAGCGCCAGCCGCCGGGTCCCGAATGCGGCCGAGGGCGCGCCACGGATCTCGCGCCGGTCGCCAGACGGACGTGCCTCCATCACCTGGGTCGGTGACACGCTCCTCGGTGATGCTGCACAGCCACTCATCGACCGGAACGGGCTGCAGTGGCCCGCAGCACGTGCGCCGCTTCCCGACAACACCGACGTGATCATCGCCAACGCCGAAGGACCCTTCACCGACCGTGTCGCGATCGCCGATCCGCTCCAGAAGTATTCCTACAAGGCTCAGCCCCGCACCGCGGGCGCCTTTGCGGCGATGGGCATCGACGCGATCTCCCTCTCGAACAATCACGTGATGGATTACGGATCCGCCGGCATGGACGACACCATCGCCAACGCAGGTGCCGCCGGGATACGGACCTTCGGCGCCGGGACGACCGTCGAGCAGGCTCGCCTTCCACTCATGATCGAGACCGATGTCGGCACCATCGGAATCGTCGGGTTCTCGGACGACAGCGGTCCCAACATGGCTCGCGCCGACCGGCCCGGCGTCCACCAGCTCAACGCTGCGAGTCTGGCGGATGGAGTCAAGCTGGCGCGCCGAGCCGGTGCCGATTTTGTGGTCGCCCACGTTCAATGGGGCGAGGGCTACGCGCCGGTCGACGATCGTCAGCGCGCGTTCGCGCAGGCGTTCGTCGCCGCCGGCTACGACCTCGTCATCGGGCTGCACCCTCACGTCGTCCAGCCGGTCGAACTCATCGATGGCGTCCCCATCATCTACTCGGTCGGCAACTACGTGTTCAACACCCCGGGCCGCTTCACGCGCGCGGCTCCCGGCTTCGGTCTTGTCGTCACGACGGAATTTCGAGCCCGCGGCCATCTGATCGTTCACATGCGATGCATCGAGACGGACAATGCCGTGGTCGCCTTCCAACCGCGGCCGTGCGACAACGTGCAGGCACAGGATTTGCTCGGCTCGCTCCATCCGAAAGTCGCCGTGCGCGGTGCCGTTGCGAAGTTGGATGTGCCACTCCGACGTCGATGATCGTGTCAATGCCGCCCGTCATCGTCAGGGCAGCAAGATCGGCGCAGCTGCAGGCGCCATCTCCGAATCGTCGTGACCGGCGTTCGGGACGGTACGCAAGGACCAGCCGAACGGCGTGCCGAGTTGAGCTGCCTCGTCGCGCCCAGCGTCGTAGAAGAAGTGACCGCGAGCGAAGCGATTCGATCCCTGCTGATCGGCTTCCGGTGTGGACCGCAGGCTGTCGCTCTCGGCGTCCGTATCGTCCTCGCCCAGCAACACCGTGAGGTGCGCGCCCAACGCCCGGCGGAGCCCGACTTCGGTTGAAGGACTTCCGGCCAGTCCATACGGAAAGCCCACACTCGGGCGAGGCACCGTGTACCAGCCGGCGTTGGCGCTGACTGCTTGCTCGACACGATTGTTCGACACGACCAGCATGAACCGGTGCACGAACTGCGCACCGGCCGAATGGCCATACAACGAATAGCCGGAGCGTTGATTCCCGGTTTCGTGGCGTACAAAATCGAACAGCGGCTCGAGAACCGAATAGCTCCAGTCACGTTCGGGCACCGCGGCGCCGTCCACGGTGACGAGGTTCCCGAGGTTGTAAGCCTCCGGGCCCGGATAATTGTCCTCGGAAAACTCCGGCACGATCAGCAACGCGTGCTTCGGACGGCTGTACGGCGTCCACTCGTCGCGGTATCGCTCGGCGTCACGCTGTTGGCCATGCATGACCACGAGGACCGGCACCTGGGTGAGATCACCGGCGGGAGCGTCGTACCACACCTTCACCGACTGGTCGCCCAATCGCTGACCGCCGTCGAACGTGAACGACCCCGCGGTGCCAGGAACGATGGCTCGAGTCGAGGGCACGGGGCGGTCGACCGGCCCGGAAACTGACGTCGATGACGTCGTACGCAGAGGGTGCGGACGGGCCCCCGCCTTCGGAGCAGAGTCGGAACCTTCGTCCGAACAGCCTGCAAACACCATGCCCACGAACATAGCGGCCACGAGGGCGGCGCTTCGGCGTCGGAACGGCATACCGCCAAGTCTGGCAGTGTTCGTGGGGCGCCGTCTTCAGTTCGGACATCCGAGTGTGGGGTAGGAGCCGAGGATGGCCTTCTCTCGCTCAGACGCTTCCCGCTGTCGCGTCGGTTGTCTCGTGCCTGGGCTCGTCGCCGCGGGCGTCATCTTGGTGCTCGTCGTGGGGTTACTGAAGGTGCTGGAGACGATCCCTATATTCCTCGGGAGCGATCTCACCACGGGCGAGCCGCTCGGCGAGGATCGCCCGAGCACTCTCCACACCCGACCGAGATTGGTGCTGTCCGCCTCGGACGATCGCCCACACGACGAGCGCAACGATCGCGGCCCCAAAGACCATCATGAGGGTCATCATGATCCATGCCCAACCTCCGCCGCCCCACATGTGATTGTCGTCCCACTGGCCGACGACCCCGGTCAACGCTGTGATGCCGATCATGGATGCTCCTCTGGTCCCTCGTTCGTTCGCGTTCACAGTACGAACGGCAAGACACTCGCGGCAGAGGCGGAAGTCCCATACAGCGACCGGCCGTAAGTAACTACGTGTGGTCGTAGTTAGGCGCCCGATGAGCCCGCGTTCGTTGCTGCCCCCGGTAGGCGAAGTTTCTTCAACATGAGCGCATTGACCGCGACAATGAAGCTCGAGCCCGACATCGACAGGGCGGCGATCTCGGGGCGCAATACGAGGCCGGCTATCGGAGCGAACACTCCCGCCGCGATCGGTAAGGCGACGGCGTTGTAGCCGATCGCCCACCCGAGATTCTGGCGCATCTTGTGGAGCGTGCCCCGGCCGATTGCGAGTGCGGTAGGAACGTCGAGGGGATCAGAGCGCATCAGCACGACGTCGGCGGTCTCGATGGCGACATCGGTACCGGCGCCGATCGCGATTCCCACGTCCGCTTGCGCGAGCGCCGGCGCGTCGTTGACCCCATCGCCCACCATTGCGACCTTCCGGCCGGCGCGTTGGAGCTCCGCGATCTTTTCCGACTTGTCGCCCGGAAGAACCTCGGCGATCACCGTGTCGATCCCCAACTGTCCGGCGATGCGCTCCGCCGTAGCCTGATTATCTCCGGTCAGCATCACAACCTGCACTCCAAGATCGTGCAACGCGGCGACGGCGGCCGCTGACGTTGGGCGCGCAGCGTCGGCGATACCGATCACGGCAACGGCACGACCGTCAACGGCGACCATCACGGATGTGCGTCCACCTTGGGCGAGTTCGTCGCGCCGTGCCGCGAGCGCGCCGGGTGCAACGCGCTCTCGTTCCATCAAGCGGGCGTTGCCGACCACAACGGTGTGGCCTCCGACCGTAGCTATCGCGCCGTGACCCGGCACGTTCTCGAACCGTTCCACGGTCCGTCGGGGCGCGCTCGCGGCGTCCGCGTAGTCCACGACGGCGGCGGCAAGTGGGTGCTCCGACTCACGCTCGACTGCCGCGACCAACGAAACAAGCTCGGCCTCCTCGATCCCTTCGACGATGACGTCGGTGACCTCGGGTTCGCCCTTGGTGAGCGTGCCGGTCTTGTCCATCACCACGGTGTCGATCCGGGCGGAGGTCTCGATCGCGGTCGCGTGCTTGAACAGCACACCGCGCTGGGCGCCGAGACCGGTACCGACCATGATTGCGGTCGGCGTCGCGAGCCCGAGCGCATCGGGACAGGTGATGACCACGACGGTGATCGCAAACAACACTGCCTCACTCGCGGGCCGGTCACTGAAGATCAGCCACGCGGCGAGGGTGACCGCGCCACCGAGCAGCGCGACCAGCACCAGCCAGAACGCGGCGCGATCGGCGAGACGCTGTCCCGGGGCCTTGGAGTTCTGCGCCTCCTGCACAAGTTTGACGATCTGCGCCAGCGCGGTATCGGTACCGACCTTCGTTGCTCGGATGCGCAGCGTGCCATTCTCGTTGATCGTCGCACCGACGACCGGCGTGCCAGGCGTCTTGTGCACCGGCAGGCTCTCACCGGTGACCATCGACTCGTCGACATCGCCTTCGCCGGCCTCGACGACGCCGTCAACGGCGATCTTCGCTCCCGGTCGCACCAACAAGAGGTCACCAACGACCACGTCTGCGGTCGGAATCTCAATGGCTTCACCGTCGCGTACGACGAGTGCCATCGGTGGCGCGAGATTCAGCAGGGCGCGAATCGCGTCGTTGGCGCCACCCCGGGCCCGCATCTCGAACCAATGTCCGAGCAGCACGAACGCGGCCAAGACGCTCGCTGCCTCGTAGAACACGTCGCCGCCGCCAGTGAAAGTCACGACGACCGAGTACGCCCATCCCGTCCCGACCGCGACCGCCACCAGCACCATCATGTCGAGGGTGCGGGCGCGCAGCGCCTGATACGCGCCCTGGAAGAAGATTGAACACGAGTACCCGATGACGGGGATGCTCAGTAGGAACGACCAGACGTCATCACGCAGACCAAATGGCGCCGCAACATCGAAGCCCAGGACATCGCGGCCAATGGGTGACCACAGCACGATCGGAATCGAGAACAACGCCGCGACCAGGAACCGTCGGCGCATGTCGGCGACCATTCCGTCCATCGACATTGCGTCGTGCCCGCCGTGACCCATGACCTCGTGCGGAGAACGCCCGGCTTCATCGCTGGCCGGCCCATGACGGTCGTGACCTTCGTCGTGCGGCTTGGCTTCCGGACCCGGCTCCGCCAGGGGTTCGCACAGATGGCCCGGGACCGACTGCCCGGCACAATGAAGCCCACACTCGCGGATCCACCCGACGAGCGCGGAGACGGATGTTCGCGCCGGGTCGAACGTGACGCTCGCGGTCTGGGCGACGGCGTTCGCGTCGACGGACAGGACGCCCGGCCGACTCGCCAACGCGGCCTCGATGCGCGGGTTCGAACTGGCCCACTGCAAACCCCGCGTGTCCATGATCACAAGTTCTGCGGCGGGTTGCGACTCTTGCTCCATCAGCGTGCGCTCCTCCGTCAGCAGTCCCTAAAGCCCCGACGCAACACATTGAGTGATGGACGAGGTCGCTGCGAGCACCATAGGTCCGGAGTGGCAGCTGTGACTACGTCTCGTAGTAATCCACCGGGTCTCGACAACCAACGCGGATTCTGCGTCATTGTCCGAGAGCGTCGCGGTGTCGACGGCGAACCGTTGGACGGGCATACACGTCACATTGCGGGTGCGATGGCCGCTCTCAGCTGTCGTCGTACTCCGGACCTCGCTCGTTTAGCCGACCAACCGTGTGAGCGGCGGAGATGGACGTAGGTCCAGCCGGCGAGATTGAAAAGGATCTCGGCATCCTCGGTCGGATCAAGACTGGTGAGCGTGCCGTCTCGGACGCCGTCAGCGAGGATGCGCGCAAAGGGTTCGGTGTACTCGAGGCGAGTAAGGACTCGCTGGTCCTCGACCGCGAGATGGAAGATCGCAGTCGGACCGTCGTACAGGCCCGCGAGCAGAGCGAGGTGACGGTCCGCGAGATCGAAGAGCGCGTCGAGCAACAGGTCGAGTCGTGCCGCGCCCGTTCCCGAGTGGGTGAGCGCAGGGAGGGCGGCGTCGCGAAACTCCGATGCGGCCTGGAGCGCGGTCGCGGTAAGCAGCGTCTCCCGCGTATGACCCTGGCGGTAGAGCGTGACGCGATTGACCCCGGCCTCGGCGGCAATGTGTTCGAGAGTGACTGCACCGATACCGTGCCCTTCGAGGGCTCGTTCGACCGACGCGAGCAGCTCGGGCGAAGCGATTGCGCTCATGTCCCGAGTCTGACCGATCGCCGTCGGGTATGCAACCTCACTGTTGCATTATTGCAAGAGGTGCGCGACACTCCTCCCATGGGCTTACCGATCACGACAGTCCGAACCACCTGCAAGATCGGGGCGTGCGAGCCGTATTGCGGCATCGAGGTCGACGTGGCCGATGACCGCATGATTGCGGTGCGTGCTGACAAAGACCATCCGGTGTCCCAGGGGTATCTCTGCGTCAAGGGCCACCACCTCCTCGAATATCAGAACGACCCGGACCGGCTAGTGCATCCGATGCGCCGCGACGGCAACTCGTGGCATCAATCGGACTGGGACGACGCGACCACGACCATCGGCGGCCAGTTGCGCGATCTCGTTGATCGGAGCGGACCGACGAGCGTCGCCACCTATTGGGGCAATGCCGCGGACTCGGCCAACATCATCTTGGCGCTCACCACGGCGGGTGCCTTCGGTTCGAACCACGCGTACAACGTGTTGTCGCTCGAGTTCACCGATCGCGGTGCCAACGCGCAGCGAATGTTCGGTGACGAGGGGCTCATGCTCCAACCCGACGCCGACCGCACCGACCACGCGCTGCTGCTCGGCACGAACCCTGTGGTCACCCAGGGAATGGCGCTGTTGCAACGCCGACCGCGGATACGGGCTGATCTCCGCGATATCCAACGCCGCGGCGGAACCGTGACGGTCGTCGATCCGCGTCACACCGAGACCACTGAGTTCGCCGACGATCACCTCGCGATCAGGCCCGGGACCGACCTGTTCCTCTTGGTGGCGATGATCCGTCGCATCCTCGACACCGGTGCGTACGACCATGACGCGTGCGATCGTCATACCACTGGGCTCGAGGAGTGGCAGCGACTCGCTGGTCGAATCACGACGACACGGGCGGCCGAGATCTGTGGACTCGATCCGGCTGCGATCGATGCCGAGGCCGACCGATTCGCTGCGGCCCGCTCGGCGTTCGCTACGACCCGGGTCGGAGTCCAGACCGCGCCCAACACAACACTGACGGAGTGGGCGGTCACCACACTCAATGCGATCACCGGCAACATCGATCGACCCGGAGGAATGTTCTTTCATCCCGGAGCAGGCAACCCGGCGGACTATCTGCTCCCCGGTTTGCTCCGCAACAACTTCGCACCGTCACCGCGCAGCGGTATCGGCCACATCTTCGGTGGACTTCCGGCCACCGATCTTGCCGACAACATCCTGTCCGACGATCCCGATCGCATCCGGTCGCTCATCGTGTTCGCCGGCAACCCACTCATCAGCTTCCCGGACACCGCCAAGATGGAAGCCGCGCTCGAGCGTCTCGAACTGCTCGTCTGTCTCGACATCTACCTGTCCGACACTGCGACCTTCGCCCACTGGGCACTTCCCGCGGCGACCCAGTTCGAGAAAGGTTCATGGCACTTCATGGTCGGCAAGTACGAGCCGACCCCCCGGGTTGAATGGCGCCCCCAGGTCGTTCCACCCGCAGGCGACGCTCGACCCGAGTGGCACATCGTCCAGGACATCCTCGCCGCCGCGGACGCGCCGTTCCTCAACAACCCCGAGATCCACGAGCAGGTCCTCGCGCACCGAGCACGCGGTAGCCACTACCCCGAGTCCGCGATGTACGAAGCCGTGCTGCCCGCTGGCATCGACCTTGCCGAGGTTATGACGACGCCGGGCGGCATCGAACTCGCGCTTCCCCCGCCAGGAGACTTTTACGAACACGCGATCCGCACGGACGACCGGCGGATCCATCTCGCGCCCGACGATTTCGTCGCCGCGCTCCCGGCCGCGCTCGACTCGCCAGTTGCGCTGAGCGATGAGTACCCGTTGTTGTTGATCTCCGGGTTCCGACGACTCCGCAGTTTCAACAGCTGGACGCACAACATGCCCAGCCTGACCGACCGACTCGACGAGCCCCACGCCCACATCCATCCTGACACCGCCCGTGCGCTCGACGTCGCGGATGGGCAACTCGTCGAACTCAGCACTGCGGCCGGGGTCATCGCGATTCCCGCCCGCCTGACCGACCGGATACGGACCGACACCGTTGCGGTCCCACAGTTCTGGGGTCACACCTATCCGAGCGGCCAACTCCATGCCCGCCGTCGTCCGGGGGTCAACGTCAACCGTCTACACACCACGACCGACGCCGACGCGTTCACGGGCATGCCGGTCTTCAACGCGAGGCCGTGCCGCATCGCACCGGGTTGACTGTGCGCCTGGCGTCCCCAGCCATGCCGAGCCGACCGAGGGTGAGTGCCGAAGGATCAGCCGCAACCGATGCGCGGCTGGGACTTCCGGCCCTACAACGACGTCACGTCGTAGGTCACACTCCGAGGTGTTGTTCGTGCTCGAACGAAGTGGGAGTTGAGATGGCGATCCACATGTTGAAGTACCACGTCGGGGTTCCTCTGGTGATTTTCGCCCTGCTCATGGTGGTGGGCGTGCCAGTCGAGACCGCTATCTTCGTCGGCGCCATGACTGGCTGCCTGAGCATGATGTTCATGATGATGGCCCCATCCAGGTCAGGTGACCGAGAGCCCCCGAGCGCTGACATGTCTGGACCGCGCGACACGCCCGATGGCGCGAGGCCCGGTTCGTCTCACTAGGTCCCGGGAGGGGCGGCTTCTTCGGCGGTTCGAGCTGCGTATTCGTCGCGGCAGCCGGTGGAGCAGAAGTACCAGATGGTGCCGTCGCGATCGAGGTGTGGGTGATCCAGGCTCGTTTCGACTGCCATCCCACAGATCGGATCGTGGGCCATGGCGTCGAGTTCGCGGAATGTACCGTCTTCGAGCCAGAGGACACGGTCGGCGATATCGCGCAGCCGGGTGTCGTGGCTCACGATGACGACCGCGCGACGGTCGTCATCTGCGAGGGACCGTAAGACGCGTGCCACTTCGCGACCCATTCCTGAATCGAGGTTGGCAGTCGGTTCGTCGGCGAGGATGACGGGCGGGTCGTTTGCCAGCGCTCTCGCGATCGCAACTCGCTGCTTCTCACCACCTGAGAGCTGGTCAGGACGGTGGTGAAGGCGATGTGCAAGGCCCATACGTTCGAGGAGCTCTGTGCCCCGTCGATGCGCGGGAGCGCCGTGGACGCCCGCGAGGTTGGCCGCGAGTTCCACATTCTCGAGTGCATCGAGGGCACTGAGGAGGTTGAAGTCCTGGAACACGAACCCGAAGTGTTGGGCGCGCAGCTTTGGGAGCCGCCGTTCCGGGGTGGCAGCGAGGTCGGTGCCGGCCACGGTGATACTGCCGGAGGTCGGGCGGAGCATGCCCCCGAGCATCAGCAACAGCGTGGTCTTGCCGCTGCCGGATGGGCCCATGATTAGCACGACCTCACCCGGGGTGACGTCGAGATCGACGCTACGGACCGCGGCAACTTCGAGATCTCCCGTGCCGAAGGTCTTCGTGAGCTGCGAGACAGCGAGCGCGGAGACGGTGTTCACGCAGCACTCCGGAACGCGGCGGCAGGATCGACGCGTGCGATGCGCCACACCGGTAGTAGCGCGCCAATCGCGGCAACCACAGACGCACCGACCGCCACGCGTACCACGCTGGCGGGCTCGATCACGATGGCAATGTTGTCGCTGAATCGGTTGATCAGACTGGCCAGGCCAAGCGCGAGCAACACCGCGAGGGCCAGCGCGAGCGCCACCGCCCACAGGGCCTGGACCAATACCGACCGCGCGAGTTGCGAGGGACTACCGCCGATCGCTTTCACGATGCCGTAATCGCGTATGTGGGCGAGGGTCGTCGTGAAGAGCAGCAGGGCGATCACGGCCAGCGCGATGACAAGCGCGACGAATGTCATGATCTGCATCGTGTCGGCGCTCATGTCTCGCACGATTGATGCCTCGCGTCGGACGAACTCACTGCGAGTCTGCACCGTCGAATCGGGAACGGCTGCCGCGAGCGCGTCGCGGAGTGCATCGGGGGAGGTTCCGGGGCGGGCGCCGACGAAGATGTAGCTCACGGCCGAGCCGCGGACTCGCCCGAAGTCGCGGTAGGTGATGAACACGATCGTATTGGTGATGCTCGTCGTTCCCGACGAGAGGCCCGCGACGCGAAACGGCCTTCCGAGGACCTGTACGCGTCCGCCGATACGCACGCCCAACCCATCTGCCGCGACCCGGTCGATCACCGCTTCGCCATCGCGGGGTTCGCGGCCCTCGACGAGGGAGTGAGGTCCGCCGCGTCGCCCGGGCTGGTAGCCAATGACGTACGCGAGCTGGCGGTCGTTCGGCGTGACGACGATCCCAGTGGCGTAGCGGATCGGCGCGACCCATGCCACTTCCGGCACGGCGCGCACGCGTGATGTGTCCGACGGGGCGAGCGCCGAGTTGGACATGTGCATCGTACGGACAGACTGTTGCGACACGATCGCGTCGGCGTGTGATGTGCGGATGTACGCGGTGACTTGCTCGATGGCGCCGGCGAAGATGCCGTCGAGCACGAAGACCAACAGCAAGGCGACGGCCACGCCGGTGACTGCGAGCGCGGCACGCCGCCGCTCCGCGAAGAGCATGCGGCGGGCGACGGGGACCCGGCCGAACATGTCAGCCGCCCCGGTAGGCGACGGCGGGATCGAGACGCGCGAGCCGCCGGGCCGGGAGGAGCGCCGCCACCGTGGCCATGACGGCGAGCGCGATCCCAGCGCGGATCACCGCACTCGGGTCGAGCACGACGAGGAACTGCGGTCGATACCACTCGATGGCTGCCCGCCCAATGCCGAACAGCACCGCTCCGGCAAACGCGCCTGCGGCGGCAATGCCGAAGGTTTGCGCAACGGCGAGACGGGCGAGATGCCATCCGGTCGCGCCAATCGCTTTGACGATGCCGTATTCGCGACGTCGTTCGCTGACCGCGGTATACGCGATGAGCGCGATCACCAGTGTGCCCGCGATGAGGCCCACCCCGACCATGAGTGTCAATGGGGTGCCGTAGATCCGCGTGGCCAATCGAAGCGCGGCATCCCGGATCTGATCGTGGTCCAACACGGTCAGCCCCGCAGCCTCGAGACGCGCCCGCACCGCGACCGGCGTGTTCGTTCCGATGAGGACCGCGCTCGTGGTGCCCGGCGAACGTAACGCCAAATCGGTGGCGCGGTGGGTGACAAAGACGAGCCCAGTCATAAACGCCGATGTTCCACGCGAAACGCCGACCACGCGCAGTCGGTTTCCCGTCACGGTGATGATTGAGCCGACCTTCAGCTGGTGACGCTCGGCGAGGAGACGATCGACGACGATTTCGTTCTCCGCGCGCGGCGTTCGCCCTCGGTCAAGCGCCCAAACGCCTCCCTGTTCACCCGGGACCGCTCCCACCAGTCCGACGGCCGCCTTTTTGCCGTGCAGATCGAGGATCGCGAACCGCGTGCGCACCGGGGCCGCCCACTGCACACCTGACGTACCTCGAGCCAACGCGACGTCGGTTCGTGAGATTCTGCTCCCATCCGTGAACAGACCCTGGGTCCCGGGCGAGACGACATAGAGCTGCGCGCCCGTATGGTCCTCGTACAGAGTTGCCTGCGCACGGATACCCGCCCAGAGCCCCGCGAGCAGCAAGATCAACATGACGGCCAAGCCGACGGCCACCGCGCTGGCGGCGAGGCGGCGACCATCGGCAAAGAGGTTCCGCCGCCCGAGAGGCACGCTCCGCGCCAGGCGAGTCATGAGTGGATCTTCCTCGCATCGGTCGTCACCAGGAAGGGACCTTCGTCCTGGCTTTTCCAAGTACGCCCTTCAAGGCATCGGCACCTTCATGCCCGAGGCCAACTTTCCTGTCGGCCCTTGGAGCGGTCGTGACCGTCGGTTGCAGCAATCGAAACGAGCTGCGGCGCTATCCAGGTCGGACGGCTCCGCTCAGCGGCGAGCCGAGCGGCTGGAGCTTCACGAAGCTCCCGGTGTGGGTTGCTGCGATCTGCATCCCACCACCGATGTACAACGCCACATGATCGACGCCGCCCGGGCCCTTGAAGACGAGGTCTCCCGGTTGGAGTTGGTTGATCGAAACGTGTGGAAACTGATTGAACTGCGAGCCGGAGAAGTGCGCCATGGAGACACCGGCTTGGCGCCAGGCCATCATCGTGAGGCCGGAGCAGTCGAAGGTATTGGGCCCGGCAGTTGCGAAAATGTACGGCTTGCCGATCTGGGCGCGGGCGTACGCGATGACTGCGGCGACGCTCCCGGATGTCGGGACATCCGGGAAGTTTCCGCCGACGGTGCCGGGATCGACCCCGCGCGGTGCGGGTCGGGGCTGGGTGCGAGCGATCGCGGAGCGACGCGCGGTGTCGTCGCGCCGTTTCTGATCCTCGGCCATCAGTGTTGCGATCTGTCCTTTGACTTGGCCGAGGAGTTGGCTCTGCTTTGCGTTTGCGGTTTCGATCGACGCGCGGGCCCGGACCGCAGCGTCGCGTTGCGCTTTCGCTTGTTGCTGTTGACCTCGGAACTCTTCACGCTGGACGCGGAGTTGGTCGCGTGATCGACGGAGGTTCTCAATGAGTTTGGAATCGTGATCGGCGGCGGCCGCTGCGTACTTCCCGCGCGCGCTCAGTTCGCGCATACTCGAGGAGTCGATCGCGTCAAGTGGCGTCGAGTTGCCCGAGGCCATATACATGGTCGCGGCTCGACGCTTCACCAGCCCCTCGATACGCAAGGCGTTCCGGCGAGCCTCAGCGAGGCGACGTTCCGCAGCGGCGACGCGGGCAGTCGCTTCGTCGAACGCGACCTGTGCGCCGTTGTATTGCTCGCCGAGCGAAGAAATCTTCATCCCGTTGGCATCGATCTGCTGCTGCAGCCGTTGTGCTTCAGCTTTTTTGTCGTCGATGGGTGAACCGGTTGCAGTCGCGGCGACCGCTCCGACTGTGAGAGCGGTACAACACACGACTGCGGTCAAGAGCCGAGCGAATCGGAGCTTCATGGGGACGTCCCTCATTGGCCTTGCGGCTGTTGTTGGTCCTTGCGGAGCGCTGGTTCGTGTTTGCTCCCCCGTATCGCAACGCGCGACGAAATACTGCGGGTGAGGCGGAAGCTACGACGGTAGATCGTAGAGGAAAACCGATGCAAGTCGCGCGTGACCCCGATATAGCTACGACAACATGTCGGAGTAATCTCGTGCATGAACGTCCACGCCGCGCGTCCGCCGCGCCGCGCAACATCGTTGGTTGCAGAGGCGATCTCTGGAGGGCTCCGACGTTGACGTACAGCTTCACGCCCAAGGTGATCCAGGTTGCCGCGGGGGCCGATGTCACGCTCGCGCTCACGACCAGTGACCTTCCTCACGACATCACCATCGAGGGCCTCGGCCATGTCGCGCATGTATCGGATGGCAAAGCTGCGCGCGGTGGGTTGAAGATTATGAAGCCAGGAACGTATGTCTTCTACTGCTCGGTGAAAGGTCATCGAGCCCAGGGCATGACCGGCAAGATCATCGTCTCGTAACGAGTCATGCGTGTGGCCGGGCACGCGGCCCGGCCACACTTGAAGCGTTTGGGTTGAGCTGGCCGCTTCGCATGCCATTGTCTGCGCTGAGTTTGCGCGACAACGTTCCGGCGGCGACGATACCGACCGTGAGTGCACGAAGAAAGCCGCTCGAACGTGGCGCCCTCGAGGCGAAGGTTCTGGATGTGCTGTGGGACGACGACGGCTGGCTGATCCCGGGTGAGGTCCACGCGATCATCAACCGGCGGCGGCGGCTGGCGTACACAACGATCATGACGACGATGGCCCGACTCTGGGAGAAGGGCCGGTTGGACCGGCGTCCTCGCGGGCGGGCCTTCGAGTACCGGCCCTGCCTCGACCGCACCGAATACGCCGCGCACCGCATGAATGAGTTCTTGGCGGCGGCGGGCGATCCTCACTCGGCCCTGACACATTTCGTATCCGCGATGGATCCATCCGAGCTTGCCGAATTGCGCCGCGTACTTGGCCGGCGGAGACGCTCGTCGTGACACTCGCGATGATTTTCGGCGGTCTGGCGCTTCTCACATTTCCGGGCTGGCTCGACCGGCGACACCGCTTCGGTCCGGCGCAGTTCGCTCGTATCGGCCGCGCGTCGATGATGCTCGGCCTCGCGGGAGTCGTACTGGGATTCACGGTGTGGGGCGCGCCGGCGGTGCTTCATTGGGCGGATGCGGTTGGCGTTCCCGGTCTCTGCGATGCCGCGGTCCATCGGTTGCCGTTTGGTGGTCTCGAACTCGCGATTCCAATGAGCGCGATCGCGGCGTTGCTGATCGGCCGGGCGTCGAAGGTTGCCCGGAGCGCGCGCCGGAATGCCCGTCGCGCGCGCGTTGACCCATTCTTCGGTCGTCACCGGCGCATGGGCCAGTTCGACGTGGTCGTGATCCCGAGCGAACAGCTCGTTGCCGTAGGGGTGCCAGGTAACGAGCCCCAGATCGTCCTGTCCGAAGGACTCGTTGCCGAACTCACTGCAATCGAACTTGACGCGGTCATTCGCCACGAGGTTGCACACCACCGACTCGGCCATCGGCAGTACCTGCTCACCGCCGCAGTCGTGGATCAGGTGTTCGGCTGGATTCCGCCGGTTCGCTCGAGCGTGGTGAGCCTTCGGAATGCAGTGGAGGAATGGGCGGACCTCGAGAGCACACGGTCTTCGGACACGCGGGTCGCAACCCTTCGTTCGGCGCTCCAGCGCCTTGCTGTTCGGCGAACCACGACAGTCGATCGTCACTCCATTCAGCGCCGGATCGCTTCGCTGGACGCGACACACGGAGCCCCGCGCCGTCGACCCTCGCTCCCGGCCGGACCGTGGGTACCGACGGTCGCGCTCGGGGCTTTGGGAACCGTCGCTCTCGTCTTCGCCGTGCAGATCACCGATGCCGTCATTCGCTGTCGCGTCTGAGGCGAGTCCGGCATGGCGGGCGGCGAGATTCCCAAGTCGGTCGAGCCGTCGAAACTCGCCTCACTCGTGGTATCCCGCCGCCTGAAACCTGTGGGGGCCGGAACTCATCCGGTGCGTTGACCTGGGGTTTCTCGCTCGGCTCATCGGCGCGGTTCCGACACTGCGAGGATCCGCGAGTGGCCCACTTCTACCGTCTTGTCCGCCTCGTGATCGACCTCCTCGTGCTGCGCGGCCGCACCGACCGTTCCAAAGACGCCGAGATCCTCGTCCTGCGCCATCAACTCGCGGTCCTGCACCGTCAGACGCCGCGACCGCGCTTCGAACCCACCGACCGCGCGTTCATCACCGCGTTCGCTCTGCCAACGCGCACCCAACGATCATGTGGTCGTCGCGTATCGGCCTGGCCCGCCGATCCGACGACACCCCACCTGCAATGGACTCATCAACGAGTACCGCCACGCAGCCTGAACCACCCACCCACGGCCAACCCGAGATCAAGCACGTCAGCTTCGACGCGCCCGCTCCCCCACGTCACGTCCCGTCGCCGACCCCCAACCGGCATCACCGCGCAGCCAAACGCGTTTCCGGCACGCACAGGTCCGCGTCACCGCGAGTTGCCGGCGCTCGGATCAGTTCGTGGTCGAGCCTGCCGTGTTCGACGCCACGACGGCAGTGATCAGTCGTTCACCGCCAGCGTCGTGGCCGGGTGCACGTGCCGCGCGTGATAGGCCGGCACCGCCGCCGCAACGAGAGCGACGACGAACGCGACGACGGCAATCAGCAGCAACGCTGGCGCGGGGGTCGTCGCGGTGGCGTCTATACCGATGCCCGCCGCCACCTGGTGCCACACAACGCGCCCCGCCACCAGCCCGAGCGGGATCCCGAACACCAGCCCGATCGCGGCAAAGGCCGAGGCCTGCCAGCGCACGAGCGCCGACAACTGGCGATCGACGAGACCCAGCGTGCGCAACACGGCGAGGTCCCGCCGTCGGCGCCGCACCGTGCTGACCACCGCGTGCACGATCGCGAGCAGCGCCACGACAGCGAGGAGCGCAGCCAGCGCCCACGGCAGCGCGCGTACCCGCTCGAGATTGGCGAGCTCCGCCGGCAAGCGCGCGCTGAACACCTCAGAGTCGGAAGTCCGTTCCAACCGACGCATGCCTGCGGCCGCGTCGACACCGGACGCCCATCGCACGAGAACGTCGTGGTTCAGTGAGTCGTCGGGCGCGACGGACCGGAGCCGCCGCGGGCTCATGATGGCCCCGATGTCGACCCCGCTCCGGTCGTCGAGCACGGGCAGCGCCGCGAGCCCGACGACTTCCAGTCGATGGCGCTGCTCGTCGCCGCGAACCGTCACCTCGTCACCCACCCCGACACCGAGCTCACGGGCGGTCCCGGCACCGAGCACCACCTCGTCGTCGCCGTGGATCGGCCGTCCTTCCAGCATCATCGGCCCAGTCCGGCCGTGCACCGTCTCGAACGCGTACGCATTCACGTCGCGCGTCCCGACGACCGCGACACCAGTGTCCAAGATCCCCAATGCGCGTATCCGACGGTCATCATCGAGTGCGTCGACGAGCTCATCGGCTCGGTCGCCCTCGAAGCCCGCGACGACCGCATCCCAGGGAAATCCGAAGCGGAACGGCCGGTCGATGGTGGCGCTCAGGCTGGCCGCGAAGACCATGGTGCCCACCACACCGATGACACCGAGCACCGCGCCCAGGGCGGCAGAGCGCACGGGCACGGCGGTGGCGCCACGACCGGGCTCGAGCGCCATGCGCAGGCCGAGCGAACGCGCCACGGGGGCTGCGATCGGTGTTACCCGGCGGAACGGACGGCGCCCACGGGACGGTGCATCCGTGGCCTCGATCCGCGCCGCGAACCGTCCGGAACGCCACGCCGACACCGCGGCAAGGCCCGTCACGGAGAGGGCGACGGCGAGGAACCCGACTCCGAGCACCAGCGGGTCGAACGACAGCCCGAGGTCGGGATCCGCGTCCCGCGCGATGCCCACCGGCATCAGCGTCGACGCCGCGAACGCGAGCACCACGCTGAGCGCGGCGCCACCGACGGCGGCGGGGAGCATCGCGGTCACGGACGCACCCATGCGCCCTCGCGCCGTCATGCCGAGCGAACGCATGATCAAGACGTCAGTCGGCGAGCGCGACAGGTGCCGGGACATCGCAAAGCCGATCGCAACCAGGAGCGCGACGGCCGCGCTCGCCGCGCACAGGACGAGCACCACCACGAGCACCCGGATGCTCTCGGCAATGCGCCGACTGACGTCTGACGAGGGTTGGATCTCCAGTGCGCGGTCGTCCGGCAACAACGCACGCACGGCGCGTGTGAACGCGGCCACGTCGCGCTCGCCGTTGCGCAGCCGCGCAGTGATCCCGCCCGGATAGATGGCGACCGACTCCTCGAACTCGTCGAGGAACGCCGGCGTCAGGAACACACGAGGAAGGAAGTTCGCCTCGCGCTCGCTGACGAAGTCGGGTGCATCGATGATCCCCGTGACGATGGCCGACATCCGAGGGCCGCCCGGCGCGCCCACGTCGCCGGTGCCGAACAGGTCCTCGAACTGATCGGGCCCGTAGCTCTCGAAGTTGACGCGGTCGCCGATCGTGAGTCCGGCTTCGTCGGCGAAGCGTTCGATGATGGCGATCTCGTCGGCACGATCCGACTGCGGCAGGCGTCCCTCGAGCACCCGAGGGATGTCGACTGGGGATACGCGTTCCTGCGGCTGCGCGTAGGCGAGGAAGTCGAGGAAGGGATAGAGGCCGCTGTCGGCTGGGACGACGAACGGGAAGGCCGGCCGGGTGGATGCCGCGACCTGGGGCAGCCGCTCGATCGCGTCGAAGGCCTCGGCGTCGAACTCGCTCGGTGCCACGCTCACATCGGCCGCGAGCGTCTGATCCCGAAAGCGCTGGTAGGAGGTATCGGCCCGACGTGCCCCCGCAACGAGCGTGAGAAGGACGGCGCCGCCGACACCGACGAGCACGGTGAGCGCGACCACCGTCCGCCAGCTGCGCCGCAGCTCCCGCGCAGCCGTGTACCGGATGGCGCCCATGGCCCATTCGACCACGGGCGGACCAGATCAGCAAGGACACCACCACACTGCAGCCGGGGAGGCCAGCACGATATCGATCTGCCGGGCGCGCCCGGGCACTTTCCAGGGGCCGTGGGATCGTCACCGTCCGGCTCCACGGCAACGCGGAAGACACCGCACGAAAGTTGAACCGCACCGAGAACGTCCGGCCCATCGCCGCCGACGACCCCGACTTCGAACGCCTCTACCCCCGCCGTAACGACGCCGAATCGATCAACCGCGGCCGCGCCCACAGCCTCGGCCACGAACGCCGACTCCTCAACCTGCTCGGGTACGCGCTGATGGTCAACGGCCTCGCGCTCCACCAACACCGGCGACGACAACCCACCGCAATCGCCGCCTGAACCACCACCGCCAGGATCACCGGATGACTTCGGCGCGCACGGATCAGGCTGAACGCCCCACCAACTACCGTCGCGACACGGACGAACGCAGTCCAACGTCCCAGGTGCAGCAAATATCGGCCGGATCCCACCATCACATCGGGTTTTCTGCCACGTTTTCTGCATCCCCCGCCCTCGTAGCTCAGGGGATAGAGCATTGGTTTCCTAAACCATGTGCCGCAGGTTCGAATCCTGCCGAGGGCACCGGCCGCACCCGCGGCGATCAGTACCGAGAAGGATCTCGCTCGTGACGATCTTCAGCCACGTCGGCCAGTGTGTTCGGGACCTCGACCTCGCCCGGGCGTTCTATACCGAGGTCTTCGGCTTCGAGGAAGTGCTCGACATCGACGTGAGCGGATCGCAGTCTGCGACGCTGCTCCGCCTGCCCGATCCGGTCAGTTTGCAGGCGGTCTATCTCCGCCGCGACGGCCTCGTCCTGGAACTCCTCGCCTTCACCGAACCGGCGCCGCTCGCACCCGCGGACCGATCGATGATCGAACCGGGTCTGACTCACCTGTCTTTCGGGGTCGGCGATCTGGACGCAACGTGCGCCGCGGTCGTCGAGCACGGCGGCGACGTGCTGGCCGAGTCGCGCCTGCCGACGGCGGTGTTCGTGCGTGACTGTGAAGGCCAACTCGTCGAACTCCTGGCCGGCGACGGCTTCGCCCGTCGCCTCCACGACCCGACCTGAACGACTCGGTGGGCTCACCCGCGCCCGATGCCCGCGCCGGATACGGTCCGGACCATGGCTGACGACGACGCCCCCACCGCCCTCACCGACGCCGAGAGAGCCGCACGGTCTTCCAGCTTCGGTGGCATCGCCGACCAGTACGAGCGCTACCGACCGGGACCTCCCGTGGCCGTGGCCGAGTGGTTCCTCCCCGAGCCCGTCGATTGCGTGGTCGATCTCGGCGCCGGCACCGGCGCACTCACCCGACACCTCATCACGCGCGCGGCAACCGTCGTGGCCGTCGAACCCGATGACCGGATGCGCGCGTTGCTGGAGACGCAGGTGCCCGAGGCCCAAGCCCGCGCCGGGCGCGGCGAGAACATCCCGGCGCCCGACGGTTCGGCCCAAGGGGTGTTCGCCTCGTCGTCGTGGCATTGGATGGACCCGGTGCCGACACTCGCCGAGATTCATCGCGTGCTCGTGCCGAACGGCGTGTTCGGCGCGGTCTGGACCGGGCCGGATCCCGACGGCCCATTCATGCAACAAGCCCGTGCGCTCCTCACCCAACAGCGTGACCGCGGCGCCGACGGTGCGGACCTCGCCGGTTCGCTCACCGCCGGTGGCGCCGGGCCTGGCACCGCGGACCACCTCGAACTCCCCGACGGCGTGCCGTTTGGGCCCGTCGAGTCGGAAATGATCCGGTGGGACATTCCGCTGAACGCCGACGAACTCATCGGCCTCCTCGGCACGTTGAGTTGGATCATCCTGCTGCCCGACGAAACACGCGAGCGCACGTTCGCCACCGCGCGCCACCTCCTGGGAGAACTCCTCGGCATCGAGGGCGATGTGACCGTCGACGTCGCGTACCGTTCCGCGGCATTCCGAACTCGACCGACGTAAGGGGATCCCGTGATCGACCGAGACATCGACCTCCTCGACGGCGAGTTCTACGCGAACGACCCGTATCCGACCTACGCGTGGATGCGCGAACACGCGCCCGTCTACTGGGACGCGACGAACGAGCTGTGGGGCATCTCACGCTCCGACGACATCGTCGAGATCGAGAAGCACAAGGAACGGTTCATCAACTCCGATCAGGCCAAGGGTGGGTACCGGCCCAACATCCCTGCCGACGGCGCCATCATCGGCCTCGACGACCCGTTGCACCAGCGGCGGCGCAGTCTGGTCGCCCGCCGGTTCACGCCCAAAGCCGTCGCGGTGTGGACCGATGACATTCGCGCCAAGGTGAACCGCCTCCTCGACGGGGTCGAAGCCGCGGACGGCCACGCGGAGATCGTCGGAGATCTCGCGGCGCCGCTCCCCGCCATGATGATCGGAAAACTTCTCGGCTTCGCCGACGACGTCTGGCCCTCGTTGCAGTCGTGGTCGGAACGCACGATCGCCCTCGGTGGCGGTCCGCGGTATTTCAACGACGACGGCATCGTCGCCGCCATGGAGTTCGCCCAGGCCTCCTCGGACCTCTACGACACCAAGCGCGGGTGTCCGATGGACGACGTCATGAGCGTCTGGGCCGAGGCCACCATCGGCGGCGAGCCGCTCAGCCGCGACGACGTGATCGCCGACAGCTTGCTCATCCTCGACGGAGGCGCGGAGACCACCCGAACGGTCATCGCCCGCACCATGCTCAATCTCATCGCCAATCCCGACGAGTGGGAGAAGCTCCGTTCCGGGGCCGACCTCACGGTTGCGGTCGAGGAGTTCATCCGTTTCGTGTCACCCATCCACAACATGTGTCGAGTCGCAGTCGAGGACTCCGAGATCAACGGAACCGTCATCCCCGCGGGTCACCAGGCGATCCTCTTGTACGGCTCCGCGAACCGAGACCCCGGCCACTTCACGGAGCCGGAGCGCTTCGACGTGACCCGCTGGCCGAACCAGCACATCGCCTTCGGATTCGGGACGCATTTCTGTCTCGGTACTTCACTCGCTCGCCTCGAAATCTCGATCTTCTTCGAGGAGTTGGTGCGCAGGGTCCGCGCATTGCGCATCACGCCCGACACCGCGCCCGAAGAGATGCCGAACGCGTTCGTCTACGGCCTGGCGTCGGCCCACGTCGATCTCGAGTTCGCATGAGTACTGCCACCCGCTCGCTCGGTCGCGTCGCCGTCGCGACCTTCGTCGCAGTCTTGTTGGTCGGCCTGGTCACCGCGGCCAACAACGGCGGCACGCCACCGAACGACGACGAGGCACTCATCGACCTTCAAGTCTTCGACGTCGGCGCCCACACCCCACTCGTCGGCTCCTATGAGCGCTTCGGCGGCAATCAACCCGGACCGCTCCTCTTCGTGCTCCTGGCCGCGCCGTACCGGATCATCGGTGAGGGTCCGGCGGGCCTCGGCGTCGGCGCCGTGCTCCTGACTGCAGCGTGCGTCGCCGGATGCGTCGTGATTGCGGTCCGACGCGGCGGACTCCTCCTCGGCGTATGGACCGGGCTCCTGCTCGGGGTCCTGCTCCTTGCCCGCGGCGCCGACCTGCTGACGAGCCCGTGGGAACCGAACGTGCTGCTGACGGCGATCGCGCTCCTCGTGTTTCTCGTCTGGGAGTACGCCTGCGGCACCGACGGCACGCTCCCGTTGGCGGCGGCGACCGCCACCCTGTTGGCCCAGAGCTGGGTCGGCTCGGCGATCTTCGTCGCTGCACTCGGTGGCCTCGCGTTCGGCATCGCCCTCACGCGGATCGTCCGGCATCGTCGGGCCCCCGCACCGCGAGCCCCCGGGACCTTCCGCACGCTCATCCTCACCGGTGTCGTGCTCGGGGTCCTCTGGCTGCCACCCGTGGTCGAGCAGTTCACCCGTGATCCGGGGAACCTCACCGAACTCGCCTCGATCCGCCACGAGGCCGGCCCCAGCCTGGGGATCCGCGATGGGTATCGCGCCCTCGCGCTCGAGTTCGGCTTCGACGCGCCATGGCTGACTGGCAAGATCCCGACCCCTCCGTTCAGCCCGACGGTCGCTCTCGACGAGGGATCCGGGGTCCCGGTCGCGCTCATCGTCTTCGTGGCCGCCGCCCTCGTTGCCGCGCGGCGCAAGGCACGCGCCGCGAACTGGTTGAACGTCGTGGTGGCCATCACGGTCCTCGCGGCGCTCGTTTCGCGGGCGTTGGTCTTCGGTGATCTGTTCGTCTGGATCGCTGAACCGGACCGGGTCGTCGGCATGCTCTGCTGGTACGCGGCCGGCTATTCGCTCGTGGCCTCGTCCTCGCTCCC
>JANLRZ010000091.1:0-2414 GCA_031362155.1 Acidimicrobiia bacterium
GCCGACGTCGAGGCATTCGCTCGCCAGGCGATCGCGGAGCCGATGCGCGATGGCGACACCTTCGCCGCCGCGACCATGGCCCCGGCCGGCGCGTCGCCGATCGAACGACTCGCTGCGTTGACCGGGCGCACTGTCTGACCACTCCCCGGCGTCGACCCCGACGTCGGTACGCTTCGTCGGTGGCCGAGCTGGGAGACCGACGCCTCCAGAACTCGTGGCAGGGCGCCCTCGCCGGCGGCGGTGATCCCGCAAGTTCACCGCTCTACGTCTTCGGGCCGTTCCTCTCGCTGATCGTGGCGGCGGGTGTGGCCAAGGTGACGTTCGGACCGTCGATCTGGCTGGCAGTGGTCACGATCGTGGTCGTGTCACTGCTGTACCGGTTGGTGATGCGCTGGATCGTCGACGGCAGTGGCGGGACCGGGCTGAGCGAAGAAGAACTCGGTCCGTGGGCCGCGAAGATCAGCGCGGCGATCACCTGTATCGAATACACCTTGACGTTCCTGGTCAGTATCGCCGCGTTGGTGACGTTCGTCGCCGACCGGGCCGGACTCCGATCCGAGTTGCTCGGCGTCGATGCCCGCACCTGGCTCGCACTCGGCGTCGCGGTGACCTGTGGAGCATTGGTCAACCGAGGGCCGCGGATGGTGTCGTTGGTGTTCGGCCCGGCAACGGCGGCCGTGTTGGTGTTGCTGTGGACGATGATGATCGCCACCGTGGCGCGACGGGGTTTCCATCTCGCACCGTTCGACGTCGATGCGTTCACCGGTCGCTACCTCGGGTATACCCTCGGCGGATTCGTCCGCATCCTCGCACTGATGACCGGGATCGAGGTGTTCGCCAACCTGGTGGCGTCGTATGCCGGCCCGCCCGCACTTCGTAGCCGACGGGCGTTCACAAGTCTGGCGATCATCATGGGCAGTACGTCCTTGACCATGGTCGTCGTGGGGCCGGCCATCCTGGCCGTTGCGAATCCCGCCAGGCCCAACGTCTCGGTGTTCACCCAGACGATGGATGCGTTGCTCCCGCATCCACTCGCGCTGATCGGTACCGGGGTTGGAGTGCTCGTGCTCCTCTCGGCGGCCGCTGCCAGCGCGCTCGGAATCCAGAATCTCTTCCTCGGATTGTCGGTCCGTCACTACGCACCGGCGGCCCTCGCCTCTCCCAACCGGGTGGGGGTGGCGGCGCGCCCGGTCTGGCTGGAGGTCGGAACCGCGTGCATCGTCTTCCTCCTGTTGGGAAGCGACGAAGCGAAGTACCTCGCGGTCTACGCCGCCGGGGTGTTCGTGCTGTTGTCGATGACGGGCTGGGCCGCGGTCCTCCGGGTGTTTCGCCGGCGACGTCAAGGAGATGATCTCGGCATCGGAACCCTCGTTGCGGTGATCGCGGCGGCATTGTTCACGTCGACGGCCACGGTCGTGATCTTCATCGAGCGGTTTGCCGACGGGGTGTGGATGTACTTCGTACTGGTCCCGGCCCTCGCGGGCCTGTTCGGGCTGGTCCGGCGCGTCCGCGGTCATCCGGGCCCGACCGTCGAACGCATCGGCCGACTCCTCAGCCGCTGGAGCCGAGGCGACCACACCTTGCTGGACCTCGATCCGGACTCGGGCGCCCGAGACGTCGAGCCGTTGGTCCGGGCCTTGCAGTCTCCGGTGGACGCGGCCGACGGAGGGGGCTTCCCCGACTGGCGCGATCCGGCCGGTCCGACTCTCAGCCACGTCCGGGCGATGCCCGAATCAGGGCCGTGGCGCGTGGCGGTGCCGCTCGACGGTTCGGCGCTCGCGGAGCGAGCGTTGCCCTACGTCCTCGCGATCGGTCGGTACCAACCGATCGAGATCCACCTGGTGCATGTCCACGAAACCGGTGATGTCGATCGGGCCCACGAGTACCTCGATCTCGTCAGCGTCGCGTTGCGTGACCACGGTGCCGAGGTGATTCCGAACGTCGTGGTGGGTTCGCCGGCGTCGGCAATCCTGGCCCACATCGTCGAGCATTCGGTGGCGGTGGTGGTCATGACCTCCCACGGTCGTACCGGCGTCCGGCGAGTCATCGCCGGCAGTGTCGCGCTCGAGGTCGTGAGTGCGGCGACGTGCTCGGTCCTCACCGTACCCGGGACCCGATCGGTGCGTCAGACCTCGGACGGCACGTCGTAGCGGGCTTGATAGCTCGCGAACCGTTCGCGGGTCTCGGCGAGATCGAGCCCGGTGTCGGCGAAGGTGTACTCGTGTTGGCCATGGCGGGCACGCGGCTTTTCGGTCACGTACCGAGCGACCAGCGCTGCGCTCGACGATGAGAGGACTCCACCCGCGCGTTCCATGACGGTGGCAACGGTGGCGGCGGGATCGGCGACGAGGTCGGCGAACCGAACGTCGATGATGCGTTCGTCGGGCAGGGTGCCGTCGGCGCGCCAACCGGTC
>JANLRZ010000118.1:0-29293 GCA_031362155.1 Acidimicrobiia bacterium
GACCACCGGCGCGAACATCTCCATCTCAGCACCGCCGACCACGGCGTAGCTGACCCCCCAACGGTCGCGCCGGGACTCCATCAGGTCGCAGACTTCGTCGACGGTGCCGACCAAGGCCAGACCGGCATCCAACGCATCCTCCGCCGTGACGCCGAACCCGGGAGCGACGGCATTCGCCAACCGTTGGCGATCATCGGTGATCGAAGCCAGGAAGTAGCGGATCTGGAGCTCGAGATCGTCGAACCGGTCGCCGGCGCCTTCCTTGATCCATCCGACCTTCCGGTCGATCATCCCTGCGAGCGAGTCGGTCATCGCGTCGGCCGTCACGGTGCCGGCCTTCATGTTGGGGTTGATGCCCACGATGTCGGCGTACTTGCCTGCCAGCCGCAAGACGCGAGGGCCGCCGCCACCGATCAGCACCGGCACGTGGGCCTGGGCGGGTTTCGGGATCGCCTGGTACTCGGTGACCGTGTAGTGGTCGCCGGTGAACGAGAAGGGCTCGGGTCCGTAACAACCCTGGATGATCTTCAGCGCCTCTTCCAGACGTTCGATTCGCACCCCGGGCCGGTCGTAGGCCAAGCCGAGCGCGGTGTAGTCGACTTCCATCCATCCCGCGCCGATGCCGAGCTCGGTCCGGCCGCCCGAGAGGACGTCGATCGTGGCGATCTCCTTGGCCAGGATCGCCGGATTCTTGTAGTCGTTGTCGAAGACGAGCGCACCCACCTTCAGCGTGTCGGTGGCCGCGGCCGCCATCGCCATCGCCACCATCGGTGCGACTTCGGTGTCGATGAAATGGTCGGGGAAATAGACCGTGGAGTAGCCGAGCTCCTCGGCTCTGCGCACCTGGGCCACGAACGACTCGGGCGTGAAGCTCCCGCCGATCTGGACTCCGAAGCGGAATGACTTGGGCATGGAGCTCACTTTCCTGTCGATCCGAAACCGAACGTGTCGCGCGCAGTGTCGTCGAGCGTGTCGACCACCTGCCATTCCACGTACGTGACCGCCTGGATCACCAACTGCGCGACCCGGTCGCCCCGGTTGATCTCGTAGGGCGTGCTCGGGTCGGTGTTCACCAACAGGACCTTCAACTCGCCGCGGTACTGCGCGTCGATCAGGCCCGGGGCGTTCAGCACCGTGACGCCATGTTTGAGGGCGAGCCCCGACCGGGGCAGCACCAGCCCTGCGTACCCGGAAGGAATTGCCACCGCGAGACCCGTCGGCACGAGCGCCCGACCGCCACTCGGCGCGATCGTGACGTCGGTGACGGCGCAGAGGTCGTAGCCGGCGTCGTCGTCGTGAGCCTGACTGGGCAGGACCGCGCTCGGATCGAGCCGCGTCATCGGAATGTGCATGCGCCGACCCTACGACCCCGCACCGAACTTGCGTCAATAACCCCCTCGAAACGCGGGGTTATTGACGCAAGTTCGGGTGGCGGGCGAGGTAGTCGGCGCGGAGGCGGGGTTTGCGGGTCTTGCCGTTGGGGTCACGCGGGAGTTCGTCGACGAACTCGACGACCCGGGGTCGCTTGTAGTCGGCCATCCGGTCCCGGACCCAGCTCACGATGTCGGCATCGTCGAGGTCCGCATCGGTACGCGGTTGGACGAGCGCGTAGAGGACCTCGCCCCACTCTTCGTCGGGAAGCCCCAGTACCGCGCAATCGACGACGTCGGGGTGGGTGAGCAAACACTCCTCGATCTCTCGCGGGTAAATGTTCACACCACCGCAGATGACCATGTCCGACTGGCGGTCGGCGAGATAGAGATATCCGTCGGCGTCGAGCGAGCCGGCGTCGCCCACGGTGAAGAACGATTCCCGGTGTTGGGCTGCGGTCTTCTCGGGATCGTTGTGATATTCAAAGCTCGACTCGGCCGGTTTCACCCAAATCGTGCCGACCTCGCCCACCGGAACCTCGTGGCCGTCGTCGTCGAGGATGACGAACTCGTTGCCCGGGTACGGCCGCCCGACGCTTCCGGGTCGTTCGAGCCACTCCTCGGGAGAGATCACGGTCCCGCCGCCCTCGGACGCGCCGTAGTACTCCCAGACCTTGTGGGTACCGACGAAGGCCATGAACTCCCGCTTGAGCGGGATCGGACACGGCGCCGCTGCATGGACCACGATCTTCAGCGATGACAGGTCGAAGGCCGACCGCACCGGTTCGGCCAGCGCAAGGATCCGCTGAAAGTTGGCGGGGACCATGTGTGTGGTCGTCACGCGGTGCCGTTCGATCAACTCCAACGCGTGCCGGGCGTCCCACCGTTCCATGATGACGACCGACGCTCCGAACGCGAGGTGCATCTGCGCCCAGTAACTCGGCCCGGAGTGGTACGCAGGTCCGACCATCAAGTGGACGTCGGTCTCGTTCAGCCCCCAGCGCATCCCACCGGCCGCCGCTCCGACCGCGCGCCGACGGATGTCGTCCGGCCCCATCGCCACCCCCTTCGGGCGACCGGTGGTTCCGGAGGTGTAGGCCATCGTGGTCGGCCAGGCGTCGCCGATCACGGCTGGTGGATCGATCTCGGGACAGTCGGCCGGCCAGCCGTCCTCGACGACGACGACGTGTGGCACCGTCGCAACGTTCCCCAATACCTCGCGGAGCGCTTCGACCACCACGACTGCCGTTGCACCGGAGTCGGCCACGATCCACCCGGCTTCATCGGCCTTGAAGTGGATGTTGACCGGGACGACGATCGCGCCGAGGCGCCCGATCGCGTGGGTGGCGACGAAGAACTCCATCGAGTTGGGAACGAGCACCGCGACGCGATCGCCCCGCCGCACACCGCGCTGGTGGAGCGCGTGGGCGAGATCGCGCGCGGCGTTGCTGAGTGCTCCGAACGTCATCGAACGCTCGTCGAGCCGCAACGCGATCGCGTCAGGACGCGTGCGCGCCTGCGCGAGGACTCCAGCTTCGGTCGTGGTCATCGCGGCAGTCTGCTGCCTCCGAGACAGCCGCCGCACGATCGCTCTAACCTGCCACTGGGCGTCGAGCAAGCGAGGACCATGGACTTCACCTATCCGCCAGAGGCCGAAGCGTTCCGGCGCGAGTTCCGGGAATGGCTCGACCACCATCTCACCGACGAGTTCCGGGACCCATCGACCGGGCCGCTCCCGTTGGACATCACCAATCTCGCCACGTTGCGGAAATGGAACGCCCTCCTCGCCGATGCCCGGTTCGCCGCGATTTCTTGGCCGGAGGAGTTCGGAGGAAGGGGCGCCGGCATCATGGAGCAGGTCGTCTTCGCCGAGGAGATGGCCCGCGCCGGCGCGCCGAGTTCGCTCAATCCGATCGGCCTGGCCAACATCGCTCCGGCGATCATCGAGTTCGGCACCGACGCGCAACGCCGCACCTATCTTCCCCGCATGTTGCGCGGCGACGACATCTGGTGCCAAGGGTTCTCCGAGCCCGACGCTGGTTCGGATCTCGCGTCACTCAAGTGCCGGGCCGTGCTCGACGGCGACCATTTCGTGGTGAACGGACAGAAGACGTGGAACACCTTCGGGCATCTCGCCGACTGGTGTGAGCTCCTCGTCCGGACGGACCAGAGCGCTCCGAAGCATCGCGCCATCTCGTGTCTGTTGGTCGACCTGTCGGTCTCGGGCGTCGAGGTACGACCCTTGGTCACGATCACCGGTGATCACGAGTTCAACGACCTCTTCTTCACCGACGTGCGAGTGCCGGTCGACGCGCTCCTGGGTCCACTCCACGACGGGTGGCGGGTCGCGATGACCACCCTCGCCCACGAGCGAGGTGGGGTGGCGAGCCTGCATCTCGGCCTCCGCGCCAAGATCCGGAGACTCATCGGCGACGCGGCCGACGTCGGCGCGCTCGGCGATCCCATCAAGCGGCAGGACCTCGCCGCGCTGTACCTCGAAGGCGAGTTACTGAAGTTGATCTCGGATCGGGCCATCTCGGGCGCACTCCACGGACGGTCCCTCGGCCCGGAAGGTTCGATCGCGAAGTTGGTCTGGAGCGAGACCGAACAACACCTCGGCGAGGTCGCCGGCACCGTGCTCGGCGCCGACGCGAACCGCGGCCGTTGGGGACGTGATCGCGTCTACCTGCGGTCCACGACCATCGCCGGCGGCACCACCCAGGTGAACAAGAACATCCTGGCTCAACGCATGCTGGGCCTCCCTCGCCGATGACCTCCCACCGGCGATTTCCGTGATGTCAGCCCACCGGACCGACGTTGAGCGGCGCAAACGCGCAATGATGGGTCTGTGATGCATCCCCAACCGAACCCGCTCGACGCGTGGGACCACTGGGTCGGACAACTCGAATCCGGTCCGCTGGACCGCGATTCCTACGAGATGTTGCTCCAGGCTCGCGCCGATCTCAACGACGCGTTGGAGATCTCCGGGAAGGAACAGGACTGGAAATCGGCCGACCGGATCGATCACCGATTCCACGTCTTAACCCAGAGGGTCGCCGAGAGCCCCTACGAATCACCCGATCGTGAGGGTTGGTGGTGGAACCGGTTGCCGTCGGCCAAGAAGTACCGCGCCTACCTCGACGCCACCTGACCGTCGCGCCAATGGCCGCGCCTCAGGCGTGGACCACCACTCGGCTGTAGCCCGCCACGTTCGACATGTGGACCCGACGGTTCCGGGTCTCGTCGACTTCATACCTCGGCCACCGGTTCGCGATCTCGTCGAACGCGACTCGGCTCTCGAGCCGGGCCAGTGCCGCGCCGAGGCAGGTATGAATCCCATGCCCGAACCCGACGTTGAGCTTGAGCGGTCGTTCGATCGAGAACACATCGGGGTCCGGGTAGGCCCGTTCGTCGCGGTTCGCCGCGCCGGTGATCAGCAGGACGGGCTCCCCCGCCGGAATCTCGGTGCCGTGCCACTCGGTCGCGGCGGTCGAGAACCGCCCCTGGTACTGCGACGGCGCCCAATAGCGCAGGATCTCCTCCACCGCCGGGACGAGGAGTTCACGATCGTCGACCAACTTGGCCCACTCTGTGCGATTGCGGTGGAACAACACGACGCCATTGCCGACCAGCTTGGTCACGGTCTCGGACCCCGCCGCAGCGAGGAGGCCGGCGAACCCGGCAACTTCGTCGTCGGTCAGACCCGCCGCAATCAGCCCGGAGAACATGTCGTCGGTGGGCCGGACTCGGCGTTCCCGAGCGAGGTCGTGGAGATACTGCACCTGGTACAGCATCGCCTCCATCCCCTCCTGGGTGACGCGGGGGTTGCCCGGTTCGCGATGCAACAACGCGTCGGTCCAGTGGCGGATCTGTTGGCGGTCACCGTCGGGAATCCCGAGGATCTCGCAGATGACCTCGACGGGAAAGGGACCGGCCACACCGCTCACGATGTCGGCGCCCTCGGGTGCGGTCGGGTCGATGGTGTCGAGGTAGCGGTTGACCAACTGACGGATCATCGGTTCGAGATCCGCGACCGCCTTCGGCGTGAACACCCGACTCACGAGACCGCGCAGCCGATCGTGGTCCGGAGGGTCCATGAAGATGATCGAACCGCGCGCCATGTCACGCGAGTTCGGGTCGGTGAGCATGTCGATGGTGATGCCGTGGGAACTGGTGAACGTCTGCCAGTCGCGGTGCGCGGTGACGACGTCGTCGTAGCGGGACAACGCGTAAAAGCCGTAGTGGTCGTTCCGGTAGACCGGCGATTCGTCGCGCATCCATTGATACAGCGCGTAGGGATCGTCGAAGTAGGTGTCCGAATAGGGATCGAACTCCATCGCAGCCCTCGTCATGCCTGCACGATATTCACATCCGGGCGCGCCGGGTGCGGCGCCAGAGTCACGGTCCGACCGACCCACTCCGTCGACTCGGCATCGGCCAGGAGATCGGGATCCTCGATCCGTCCGTAGCACCGTGCCGTACCGGTCGTATCGCGAACGTCGGCGACGACGAGCCCCCACTGGGCGCCGACCCGGTCGTGCACCACCGAGACACTCGCGACCGTCGCGTATCCCTCGTGGCGGTCGATCAGCGGGACGACCGGCGGCGCCGCAGCGGCCTCGGGAATGGTGACTGGCCCCGGTTCGCTCGAATACAGCCCAGCAACGTGCTTGGTCATGTGCATGCCCACACCGGTGACCAGCCCGAGGGCACCTGCGTCTGCTCGCAGCACCCTGACCATCTGGGCGATCGCGTGGGTGAGGTAGTCGCTGCCGGCACCGCCGTGAAACGGGAGGCCACCCGTCACCGTGAGCGAGCGCGGATCATCGGCCGTCAGCCCAAGTGCATCGCGCATGAAGTGCACGGATGAGCCGAAGCACGAGTACAGATCGAGGTGACCGACGTCGTCGATGCCGACGCCCGCATGATCGAGCGCCGCGCTGGCCACGGTCGCCATCGCGGGCGAGCGCCAGAGTTCGGGATGCTCGGCGACGTAGGTGGCGTCGGTCGCGTAGTGCCAACCCCGCAGGTACACGCGCCGATCACGGGCGATGCCCAACGCGTCGGCCTGGCCCTCGGTCGTCATGAAGAGTGCTGCTGCCATGTCGACGTCCATCACCGAGACCATGTACTTCGTGTAGGGGGAACCCACCATCCGGTTGGCGGGGGTCGGGGTGGCGATCTCGGCGGCGCTGCGTTCGACGGCGAACCACGCCTCGGGATTGGTGGCGGCCACGGCGCTGAATCGATGCCAGAGCTCGCCCAACTCGGCCCGGTACTGCTCCGGCGCAATGCCCAGGTGGCCCCGCCGCGCGACATCGAAGAGCGCGAAGGTCAACCACGCCTGGAACACCTCGTGCGCGACGTCCGCCGGATGGAACGGCGCCTCCCACGGGAAGGCGGGCTTCGATTCCGGACGGTGCGAATAGGGGTATCGCTCCCCGGCCTTCTTGTACCTCCGCTGAGTGTCGAGCGCTTCGGCCCCCACGACGAGGGCGACATCGAGTTCGCCTCGCCAGAGCCGGGCCGCGGTGTCCTGCACCAGCACCTGGGGCGTGGTGCCACCGATACCCGAGTACGCCGCCCGCCGAGGAGAGGATCCCAACCGCTGGATCAGCCGAGCCGTCGGGTCGTCGTACTGCCAGGTCTGGCAGTACACGACGTCGAGGCTGTCGATCCGGGGAATCAGACTCACGCCGGCATCGGCCTCGGCGCGGCGCGTGACCATCTCCCACATGGCCAGCGGTTCGGGCGCACCGGCATCGCCCGTCTCACCCGGACGCCACGTCTGCGAGCCGACCCCGACGATGCACGGGGTACGGGGATCGACGGTCACCGGCCTTGCCATCGGGGCGGGCGCTTCTCGGCGAACGCCTTCGGACCTTCCTTGGCGTCTTCGGTCGCGAAGACGGCCGAGGAGATCGCCGCTTCGTTGCGGTAGGCGTCACGCAGGTCCATGCCCAGACCTTCCCAAACGCTCTGCTTCGTGGCTCGCACCGCGAGCGGCGCATTGGCGGTGATGCGTCGGGCGTAGCCGTACGCAGCATCGAGGAGTTCGTCTCGCGGCACCACGGCATTCAGCAGCCCCATCTGCATCGCACGCGACGCCGGGATCAGGTCGGCACAGAGCAAGAACTCCATGGCGTGCGCAAAGGGAATCTGGCGGGGGAGTCGGACCGTGGTCCCGCCACCCGCGAACAGGCCCCGCTTGGGCTCCATCACCGCGAAGCGGGCTTCCGGGCAGGCGACTCGGATGTCGGCACCGCCGAGCATCTCCATGCCACCGGCCGTACAGAACCCGTTCACCGCAGCAATGATCGGCTTCCAGATCTTGGCGCCGCGCAACACCGCGCGGGTGCCGTCGTCGAGTCGGTAGCCATCGACTTCGGTCAAACCTTCCGCGCGGATTCGTTCGCCGAGCGCGGTGATGGCGGGAACGTAGGTCTTGAGATCGGCTCCGGAGAAGAACGACCCCTCGACGCCGGTGACGATCGCGACCCAGGCATCGGGGTCGGCGTCGAAGCGGTCCCATGCCTCCCGCAACCACTTGAAGTGGTCGAGATCCGCCGCGTTCCGAGCCTCCGGACGATCGATGGTGATCAGAACGATGTGATCGTCGTCGAGCGCGTAATGAATGGCCACACGGTCCCCCAGTCGTCGTGCGGGGAACCGTACTCAGCTCGGCGGAAGCGCGGCTTCAGCCGCCGACTCCGACGGCTTCTTCACCGCGCTGCGCCCCAACAGTGCGAGGCCGACCACGGTCGCCGCGCCGAGGAATCCCAAGATGAGCGCGTTCGGGAACTCGAGCAGCTTCGCTCCGGATGCCAACAAGACGATCACGAGAATCGGACGAATGATGTGGTCGGGCGCGCGTGACGAGATTCGCGCGCCGATCAGGACGCCGGGGATCGCGCCGATCATGAGCGCAGCCGCCAGCCCGAACTTCACGTCGCCGAACAGCAGATGCCCCAGCGCGGCCGCACCGACGAGCGGAACCGCTTGCACCAAGTCGGTGCCGACCAGTTGGCCGGCCGCGAGCGTCGGATAGAGCAGGAGCAACAACACGATGATGAGCGAACCCGAGCCGACCGAGGTCATGCCCACGATCAGGCCGCCCACGATGCCGACCATCACGGTAGGCAAGGGGCGCACGTGCAACGCGTGCTGGGCGCCGTCGACCGGGATGTGGGTGCCGCGCCGGCGATTGATCTGATGCCGGATGACCATCGAGGTCGCCGCCATCAGCAGTGCGTATCCGAGATACTTCTTCACGACCGCCGACACGTCGTCGCCGCCAGTCGCGTTCAGGACGATCACGCCGACGAACGCCGAGGGCACCGAGCCCAGGCACAGCCATTTCACGAGGTCGAAATTGACGGTTCCTTCCTTGACGTGCACGCCGGCACCGAACGGCTTCATCACGAGCGAGACCACGAGGTCGCTCGACACGGCCGTCACCGGGTCCACACCAAAGAAGATCACGAGCATCGGGGTCATCAGTGCGCCGCCGCCCATGCCGGTGAGACCGACGACGAATCCGACGCCCAGGCCGCCTAGTGCCAACAACCAGTCCATGCCGCCCCCGCACGCGTGTGCCATTTCTTGTGGTGCACCAAATCTCGTCCGACTCGGTGAAGTCGATCAGATTAGTCGAGATTATCAAGCTGGGCGACCAACCCGAGATGGCTCCACTATCCTGCGGGCCGTGAAGATCTCCGCCAAGGCCGATTACGCCGTTCGGCTCGGAGCGGAACTGGCCAACCACCCTCCGGGCACACCGGTCACCGGACCCGCGCTCGCCTCGGCCCAGGCCGCTCCCCTGGCCTTCTGCGAGAACATTCTCGGCCTATTACGGACGGCCGGGATCGTTGCCACCCGCCGCGGCGCCGAAGGTGGCTACTTCCTGGCACTGCCCGCGAAAGACGTGACCGTGGCCGACGTGATCCGAGCCGTCGACGGTCCACTCGCTGCGGTCCACGGCGACGCTCCGGAATCCGTGAGCTACCTCGGCCCCGCTGCGCGGCTGGCCGACGTATGGATCGCGGTGCGCGCCAGTCTGCGCGAGGTGTTGGAGGGCGTCACCCTCGCCGATCTCGCCGCCGGAAAGCTGCCGGCGCGGGTCGAGAAGCTGGCCGCCCGGCCCGAAGCCCGGACCCGTCGATGAAAGCGAACCCATGAACGACCACGAGCTGGCCGCCACGATCGCCGAGGAAGCCGGAGCGTTGCTGCTCGCGCTGCGGCCGACGATTGCCGATCCGACGGAACTCAAGGCCGCCGGCGACGCCCAGGCGAACGTCCTGCTCTTGGACCGCCTCGCCGCCGGGCGACCCGAGGACGCGGTCTTGTCCGAGGAATCCGCCGACGATCTGGAGCGCCTCCACCATGAGCGGGTCTGGATCATCGATCCCCTCGACGGCACTCGGGAGTACGGCGAAGGCGATCGGGACGACTGGGCGGTCCACGTGGCGCTGAGCGTGGGTGGCCAGGCGGTGATCGGCGCCGTGGCCCTTCCCGCCCAAGGGCTCGTCTACGCGACCGAACCCGTCCCTGTGCTGGCCCCTCGACCCAACGGTCCACCCCGCCTCGTCGTGTCCCGCACCCGACCACCGGCGGTCACCGAAGCCGTCCGGGTCGCGCTCGAGGGCGAGCTGGTTCCGATGGGTTCGGCGGGAGCAAAGGCCATGGCGATCATCCAGGGCCACGTCGATGTCTACGCCCACGCCGGCGGCCAGTATCAGTGGGACTCGGCCGCTCCCGTGGCCGTCGCGGCTGCGGCCGGCCTCCACGTCTCGCGCCTCGACGGTGCACCGCTCGTGTACAACGACGCCGAACGTCTGCTGCCGGACCTGCTGATCTGCCGGCCGGAGTACGCCGCCACGGTGATCGCGGCCGCCAATACATGACCGGGCGACTCGGAAATCAGACCTCGGCGTGGCAGTACAATGCTCGCTCCATTCCTGTCGGAGGAACCGGTGACTGACACCACGATCTCCCATCTCGACGCCCTCGAGGCCGAGTCGATCCACATCATGCGAGAAGTCGCGGCCGAGTTCGAGCGCCCGGCGCTGCTCTTCTCCGGTGGCAAGGACTCCGCCCTGATGCTGAAACTCGCCGAGAAGGCGTTCTGGCCGGCACGGTTGCCGTTCCCGTTGATGCACGTCGACACCGGCCACAACTTTCCCGAGGTGATCGATTTCCGGGATCGCCGAGCCGCTGAACTCGGGGTACCGCTCGTCGTCGCTTCGGTCCAGAAGTCCATCGACGAGGGCCGGGTCCACGAGGACACCGGGCCCAAGGCGACTCGGAACCGTCTCCAGAGCGTCACCTTGCTCGACGGCATCGAGGAACACGGTTTCGACGCCGTCTTCGGGGGCGGGCGTCGAGACGAGGACAAAGCTCGGGCCAAGGAGCGGGTGTTCTCGTTCCGGGACGACTTCGGCCAGTGGGATCCGAAGAATCAGCGACCGGAACTCTGGAACCTCTACAACGCGCGGCACCGCAAGGGCGAGCACATCCGGGTATTCCCGATCTCGAACTGGACCGAGATGGACGTGTGGCAATACATCGCTCGCGAGGAGATCGAACTCCCGTCGATCTACTTCGCCCACCAGCGGCCGGTCGTTCAGCGCGACGGTATGTACCTGGCGGTCACGCCGTTCGTCACCGTGCAAGACCACGAAGAGGTCATCGAGATGACCGTCCGGTTCCGTACCGTCGGCGACGCCACGTGCACCGGTGCGGTCGACTCCGCCGCCGCGACCTACGAAGACATCATCCTCGAGGTTGCGGCCTCTCGCATCACCGAACGCGGCGAGACCCGGGCCGACGACAAGTTCAACGAGTCTTCGATGGAAGACCGCAAGAAAGAGGGCTACTTCTGATGGAGATGCTCCGGTTCGCCACCGCGGGCTCGGTCGACGACGGCAAGAGCACGCTGATCGGTCGCCTGCTCCTCGACTCGAAGCAGATCTTCGAGGACCAGCTGGAGTCGGTCGAACGTACGTCACGCGAGAAGGGCTTCGACTACACGAATTTGGCGCTGCTCACCGACGGTCTCCGCGCCGAGCGGGAGCAGGGCATCACGATCGATGTGGCCTACCGCTACTTCGCGACCCCGAAACGCAAGTTCATCATCGCCGACACCCCCGGCCACGTGCAGTACACCCGCAACATGGTGACGGGTGCGTCGACGGCCGACCTCGCGTTGATCCTGGTCGACGCTCGCCACGGCGTGGTCGAACAGTCTCGACGCCACGCGGTGATCGCGTCGTTGCTCTCGGTCCGACACCTCGTGCTCTGCGTCAACAAGATGGACCTCGTCGAGTACGACCAGCTCGTCTTCGATCGCATCTCCGAAGAGTTCCGCGAGTGGGCAGGCAAGCTCGACATCACCGACCTGACCTTCATTCCGGTGTCGGCTCTCCAAGGCGACAACGTCACGACTCACGGCCCCAACATGCCGTGGTACGACGGACCCACACTGCTGCACCATCTCGAGCACCTCTACATCGGGTCCGACCGCAACCTCATCGACGCGCGGATGCCGGTGCAGTTCGTGATCCGGCCGATGAGCGACGCGTGGCACGACTATCGCGGGTACGCCGGTCAGGTCGCGGGCGGAACCTTCCGCCCCGGTGACGAGGTTCTGATCCTGCCCTCGGGGCTGACGACGCGCATCGCCGGCATCGACCTCTACGGCCAGGAAATCTCGGAGGCGATCCCGCCAATGTCGGTGACCATCCGGCTCGAGGACAACATCGACATCAGCCGCGGTGACCTCATCTGCCGACCCAACAACGCGCCGAGCGTGACCCAGGAAATCGACGCAATGATTTGCTGGTTCAGCGAGCGTCCGCTGCAGGTGGGTGGGAAATATGCGATCAAGCACACCACTCGCTCCGCGCGGGCGTTGGTCCGCGATCTGAACTACCGCCTCGATGTGAACTCCCTGTCGCGCGACGAGACGTCCGGAACGCTGAACATGAACGACATGGGTCGGGTCAGCCTGCGCGTCACCACTCCCCTGTTCATCGACGAGTACCGCCGGAACCGGACCACCGGTTCGTTCATCCTCATCGACGAGGGGACGAACGAAACCGTTGGCGCCGGCATGATCCTCGACGCGTGAAACCACGCGTGAGTCCCAACGTCGTGTTCCAGGCCGGTACGGTCACGCGGGCCGAACGCACTGCGGCGACTGGGCACACGGGATCAACGGTGTGGCTCACCGGACTGTCGGGCTCGGGGAAATCGACGATTGCGATCGCGCTCGAACAACTGTTGGTCCGCGCCGGATCGCCGGCATACCTCCTGGACGGCGACAACCTTCGCCACGGGCTGAATGGCGACCTTGGATTCGATGCCGCGAGTCGCACCGAGAACGTCCGGCGCGCAGGCGAAGTGGCGCTCCTGTTCGCCGATGCCGGCGTCGTCGCCATCGTGCCGTTGATCTCGCCCTACCGGGTTGACCGGGATCGCGTGCGCTCCCGTCACCAGGAAATGGGCGTGCCGTTCGTCGAAGTGTTCATCGACACGCCGATCGAGCTCTGTGAACAGCGTGACGTGAAGGGTCTGTACGCCAAAGCGCGGGCCGGTGAGATCAAGGGGTTCACCGGCATCGACGACCCCTACGAGGCGCCCATCGCCCCCGAACTCGTCGTCGTCCCCGAGTCGACCCCCGAAGACGCTGCCGCGACCATCGCGCACCTCCTCGGCGACTGAGCCGGCAGCCCTCGCAGCCGCGACTTTTGGTCTGTGCGTCGGCCACAACCCCACCCTGCAGACAAAAAGTCGCGGATTAGGTGGTGCGGATCCAGTCCACGTAACGCGCCAGACCGTCCTCGATGCTGACGGTCGGCGCCCATCCGAGTGCCTCGCGGGCGGCACTGGCGTCAGCACATGATCGGTGCACGTCTCCGGGTCGAGGATCGACGAAGACGGGATCGACGGCGACGCCGATTCGCGCCGCGAGTCCGTCGAGTAAGTCGAGCAATGACGTCCCCGCCCCGGGCGCGACATTGAACGCCTGACCGCTGGCGAGGTGGGCCGGCGCACTCGCGGCCGCGAGGTTGGCCGCGACCACGTCTCCCACATAGGTGAAGTCCCGGCTCTGGGTCCCGTCACCGTGGACCACGGGCTGCTCCCCCGCCAACATTGCGGCGGCGAACAGCGGAATCACGGCGGCGTAGGTGGCGTCAGGCCGTTGGCGCGGGCCGAAAACGTTGAAGTACCGGAGCACGACCGTCTCGAGGTCGTAGAGCTCCGCGAAGACTCGGGTGTACCAGTCTCCGGTGAGCTTGGTGATGGCGTACGGCGACCGCGGTCGCAGCGGTGTGCTCTCCGGCGTGGGCACGACTTCCGCGCCGCCGTACACACTGCTGGACGACGCAAAGATCACCCGGCGGACCCCCGCGTCGCGCGCGGCCGTGAGGACGTTCAGGGTGCCGTCGACGTTGACCGCGTTGGAGGCGTGTGGATCGGTGACCGAACGGGTGACCGAGCCCAGTGCGCCGAGGTGGAACACGACCTCGCACCCCCGGACCGCGGCCGCGACGGAGACCGGATCGGCCACCGAAGCTTCCATGAGGTCGGCGTCGGCGTGCACGTTGGCCCGAAGCCCGGTACTGAGGTCGTCGAGGACCCGGACGGTGTCGCCCCGTGCGATCAGGGCGTCGACCACGTGCGAACCGATGAAACCTGCACCACCTGTGACCAATGCTCTCATGAGGCGGGCACGCTAGCGGGCGGGCACCGCTCCGGAGACCAGCCCTCAAGGAGCCCGAAATCAAGGTCGATGCTTCGAGGAACGGATCGTCGACTGGGGACCGTCAACCGCGGATGGACAACGAGACACTGGCGGACCTGGCCCACCACTTTCCCGATGCCGTGGTCGTGTTGAACGCCGACGCGGTGATCGAATGGGCCAACGATGCTGCGGTTCGTATGTTCGGCCGCCCCCTCGACACCGTCGTGGGTGCGCCCGGCCCTGACTTCGTCCACCCCGACGATCTCGGCGCCGTCCTCCTCGGGGTGGAGTCGCTCCAGGAAAAGCCGATCGGGAACCCCATCGAGGTCCGTATCCGCGCCATCGACGGCTGGCGGCTCATCGAGCTGTTGGGCTCGGCCATACCCGGTGATCGGATGCTGGTGTCACTCCGGGATCTCACGGCGCGGCGGCGTTTCGAAGTGGCCCATGGCGAAGAAGCGGTGTTCCGTGCGCTCGTCCACAATGCCGGGACCGTCACCATGCTGCTCGGAGTCGACGGGGTGGTGCAGTCGATCTCCGGAGCGATCACCCGCCTGACCGGTCTCGACCCGATCCACATCGAGGACCGTCCCCTCGCTGCCATCCTCGCCGACGAGGACGACCATGATCGCTTAGCCGCGACCCTCGCCACCACCCGACCGGGAGTTCCCTCGACGATCGTCGTGACGTTGCGCACTCACGACGGTTCGCCACCGGTCCCGGTGGAGCTCACCATCGTGGACCTGCGCGACGATCCGGTCGTCCTCGGCTACGTCGTGTCGGCGCACGAGGTGTCGGAACGGGTCGCCGTCGAAGACACCCTGCGCGGGGCGCTCTCCCTGCTCGAGGCCACGCTGGACTCGACGGCCGACGGAATCCTGGTGGTCGATCACGACAACTCGATCCGGAGCTTCAATCAACAGTTCGTCGACATGTGGCGGATCCCAGACGCGATCATCGAGAGTCGCGACGACGATCGCGCGCTGCAGTTCGTGACCGATCAACTCGTGGACCCGCTGGCCTTTGTCGCCAAGGTCCACGAGCTCTACGCCGACCCCGAGGCCGACAGCTACGACATGCTCGCCTTTCACGACGGCCGAGTTTTCGAACGCGTGTCGCACCCCCAGCGGGTCGACGGAGTCGTGGTCGGTCGAGTCTGGAGCTTCCGCGATCTCACCGACCGGAAGCATCTCGAAGACGAGCTCGTGTACCGGGCATTCCACGATCAGTTGACCGGCCTCGCCAACAAGGCCCGGTTCTGTGACCGGCTCGACCACGCGGCCGAGCGGAGTCGCCGATTGGCGACAGGGTTCGCGGTGCTGTTCCTGGACCTCGACAACTTCAAGACGGTCAACGACAGCCTCGGCCACCTGGCCGGTGACCAACTCCTCGTCGCGGCGGCGTCGATCTTGTCCGGCTGCCTGCGTGCATCGGACACGGCGGCCCGCCTGGGCGGCGACGAGTTCGCGGTGCTCATCGAGGACACCGACGGGACCGACGCCGCAACGAGGCTCGCGTCCCGAATCACCGAAGCATTCCAACCGCCGTTCGTGATTGCCGAGCGCGAAGTGTTCGCGACCGTCAGCATCGGGATCGCGTTCGGCTCCCGCTCCACGACCAGCGACGAGATTCTCCGCGATGCGGACCTCGCGATGTACGTCGCCAAGGGCAAGGGCAAGAACCGCTTCGAGGTGTTCGAAGCGGCCCACCATGCCGCGGCGATCGTCCGGGTGGAGTTCGAGAGCGACCTCCGGCGGGCGATCGATCGCGACGAGTTCGAACTCTTCTACCAGCCGATGGTCGACGCGACGACGGGCCACGTCGTCGCCAACGAGGCACTCATCCGCTGGCATCACCCGACCCGCGGTCTACTCGCGCCGCAGGCGTTCATTCCCCTGGCGGAAGAGACCGGCCAGATGGAGGCCATCGGTCGGGCGCTGCTGGAGCGCGCCTGTGAACAGAACCGCGCGTGGCAGCTCGCCGGGGCCGACGACTTGGCGATCAGCATCAACGTCTCACCGAACCAACTCACCAATGGAGCCATCGTGCAAGACGTCGCCGATGTGGTGACGCGACTCGGGCTCGATCCGTCGTCGGTCATCGTCGAGATCACCGAGACCGCAATGATGCGTGACACCGACGCGGCACGTCGGAGCCTGCTCGCGCTGAAAGAAATCGGCATCTCGCTGGCGCTCGACGATTTCGGGACCGGCTACTCCTCGCTCACGTACCTCGAGAACTTCCCGATCGACATCGTGAAGATCGACAAGAGCTTTGTGGCTTCGGTCGAACTCGGCGAGCAGGCTCGATCGCTTGCGCCCGCGATCGTGCGCCTCGCCCAATCACTCGGTCTGACGACGGTCGCCGAAGGCGTGGAGACTCACCAACAGCTCCACCGACTTCGGATGCTCGGCTGTGACCTCGTCCAGGGATTCCTCCTCTCCCGTCCACGCCCGGCAGCCGAACACGATCCGCTCGTGTTACAGCGCGCCGCTCGCCTGCCTGCCGTCGAAACCTCCGGGTTCGGATTGTCGGCCGCGTCCTAGAACTCCTGACACGGGCGTCAGGCGCGTGCGAGACTGCGCGGGATGGACGCACCCAAGGCTCTCGTCACTGCTCCGTTTCGCGGACCCGGCCTCGATCTCCTGCGATCGTTGTGCTCCGAGGTCGTCCTCGACCCCTGGATCGATCATCGGCCGCTGCGCCTCTACAACTCGGAGCAGATGGCCGAGCGCGTTGTCGCCGAAGGTGCGACCCTGCTGATCGTCGAGAGCGACAGCGTCAAAGGACCCGTCCTCGACTTACCCCTGGTGGCCATCGGATCGTGTCGCGGCGACCCGAACAATGTGGACATCCCCGCGGCCACCGAACGGGCCATCCCCGTACTGCGCGCACCGGGCCGGAACGCCGACGCCGTCGCCGAAGTGACCATCGGCCTGTTGTTCGCCGTGAACCGGGGCATCGTGCGGGCCGACATGGATGTACGGGCCGGCCAGGTTTGGCGCGACGGCACGATCCCGTACCAACGATTTCGGGCATGGGAACTCGCCGGTCAGACCGTCGGGATCGTCGGCCTGGGCGCGGTGGGCCGCGCGACCAAATGGCGCCTGGAAGGTCTCGGGATGCGCGTCATCAGCGCGGACCCCTTCGCGCCTGACGCGACCCACACGCTGGCCGATCTCCTGGCCGAGGCCGATGTGGTGTCGCTTCATGCGGCGGTCACACCGGAGACTGCGGGCCTCATCGGCGCCGCCCAGTTCGGCGCGATGAAGGAAGGCGCGATCTTCATCAACAGTGCCCGCGCTCAGCTCCACGACACCGACGCACTCGTCATGGCATTGCAATCCGGGGCCCTCGCCGGTGCCGGGCTCGATCACTTCGTCGGCGAGAACCTCCCCGTCGACCATCCCCTGTGTTCGATGCCGAACGTCGTGCTGACGCCCCACATCGGGGGCGCGACGTGGGACACCGAGACCCGCCACTCGACCTCGATTGCCGAAGGTCTCGCCACTCTGTTTGCCGGCGGTCGTCCGGACAACCTCGTCAACCCCGAAGTCGTGGAGGGACGATGACCGAACCGACGAATGAGTCCGTCAAGGAGCAAGTGTTGTGGGCCGCGCAGGAGATGTTGCGATCAGGTCTCGTCGAAGGGACCGCGGGGAACGTCGCGGCCCGGCTCCCGGACGGCAACGCGGTGGTCACCCCGAGCAGCCTGGACTACCTCGATATGACGCTCGACGACCTCGTGGTCTGCGCGCCGGACGGATCGGTCGTCGCCGGCCACCGATCGCCCACCAGTGAAAAGCAGCTGCATCTGACGGTGCTGAACGCGTACCCCGAAATCGGGGCGACCATGCACTGCCATGCGAAGCATGTGCAGATGTTCGCGGTCACTCATCAGCCCATCCCTGCGGTGGTGGAAGAGTTCGACGTGTACGTCGGGGGCGACGTCGAGTGCTCGGACTATCGCGAGACCGGCTCCCAGGAACTCGCCGACGAGGTCGCGCGCCGGGTCGCGGACCGCGGTGCGGTGATCATGGCCAACCACGGACTGTTCGCCTGCGCCAAGACGCCCAAGGACGCGTTGCACGTGGCCGCGCTCGTCGAACGGACTGCGGAAGTGGTCTGGGGCGCACGGGCGCTCGGGCCGATCATCGGCGTCCCCGAAGCGATCGGCGCCAAGTACGCGTCCTACTACCGATACGGCCGCACCGGGAAGTTCTAGAGATGCCTGGTCGGATCGGACATCGCGCCGGACCCTACTGACGTCGTCGCCGCCGAATGGCCTCTGCGGCCAACACCTCGAGCGTCCCCCGCGCCGTCGCCGCCCACGTGAACCGTTCCGCGTGCCGCCGTGCTCCGATGCTGAGTCGCTCCCGCAGGCCGGCATCGGCGAGCACCCGATCCAGTCCGTCGACGAGCTCGTCGCGGCCCGCGGCCAGCAGGCCCGACTCGCCTTCGGCGACCGCGTCGGAGTGGCCCGCGATCCGCGTGACGACGGCCGGCGTTCCACAGGCCGCCGCCTCGGTGACCGTCATTCCCCATCCTTCTCGGGCCGACCCGCTGGTGAGCACCCACGCGCGCCGGTAGAGATCGATGACCTCGTCGTCGGAGATCCGCCCCGGGAGATGGATGTAGCGCTCGGCGCCCGCCTCGTGGATCTGCATTTCGAGCTGTTCCCGTCGGTAGCCCTCACCGACGATGACGGCTTCCATCTCCGGATGACGGGCGTGCAGTGCCACCAGGACCTCGACGAGGAGTTCGAAGCGCTTCACCGGCACGAGGCGACCCACGGCGACCACCAACGGCTTCTCGGCCTTGGCGCCCCCGGGAGAGAAGCGTGGGTCGATGCCGGGGGGCACCACGTGCACCATCGAGGGCCGGAACCCGAGGTCGTCGACGAGTTCGTGCTTCGACGAATTCGACAGCGTGACCATCGGAGTCCGGCGGTAGAACTTCGGGGCGATGGTGGATTCGAGAGTCCGGCCGACGGCCGCCAACTTGGGCGGCAAGGTCATGTTCCACATGTCGGCGTGCACATGGTGCAACCAGGTGACGTGCGGGGTCCGGGCCCAGACCGGCGACATGAAGGGCATGCCGTTCCAGATCTCGACGAGTCCGTCGCGGCCGCCGTGCCAACCCATCATCTCGGAGAAGGCGGCCCGCGGAAACACCATGTAGCGACCGGCCTTGCGAATGACCCGATATCCGTTGCGCCAGCCCATTTGGGCCTGACCTGCGGCGAACGACGTTCGCATCGTGACTTCGATGCCCGCCTCGGCCCACAACCGGGCCACCGTCGACGCGTGGACCTCGGAGCCACCGGCCTCGGGGTCGTCGAGGTCCCGCCAGGCCAGCATCGACACCCGTTGCAGGCCGGCTTCGGCCGCGAGGTCACCGAGTTTTGCGATGTCCGAACTGGTTGCCAGCCCGTCGAGATCAGCCACGCCGAAGCCCCCCACTGCTCCACACCCGTCGAGCAGGCCGATATTCTACGCGACCTGCGGTCCCCCCGGGACCGGTTCGCCCGCCCGACCGACGGGGCCGAACTCCTCGACTCCAAGGATTGCGCGTGAAGCTGACCGGTGAACGTCCGATGGAGGGCCACACGCCCGACTCGCTGCTGGCCCTCCATGACGCGGGATACCGCGAGGTGATCGCCCGACTGGGGACGGGACGGACCCTCGACGTGGGCTGCGGGGTTGGCATGGAGACGGCGCGCTTCTGCGGTCCCGACCGCCGGGTGGTCGGGGTCGACTACGACGCCGCGACCGCCGCGTTGGCTCGTTCGGAGTTCGGACCGGGAGGACCCCGTGGCACCGATGCCGAGTTCGTCGCGATGGATGGCGGTCGACTCGGGTTCGCGTCCGGCTCCTTCGACTCCGTGTGTTCCTCCCACATCATCGAACACTTCGTGATGCCCGAGAACCACTGCGCGGAACTGGCACGCGTCTGCGCCGACGACGGGACGACGTTCGTCATCACGCCGAACCGAACCGCCGACTTCGAGAATCCGTTCCACGTGTATCTCTTCGGTGCGCAGGACCTCGCGTCGATGCTGCGGCTCTTCTTCGAGGAGGTCGAGGTGATCGGACTCGAAGGTGACGCGGTACTCAAAGAAGACTTCGCGGCCCGCCGGGCGAGCGGCGAGAAACTGTTGAAGTTCGACATCCTGAAGCTGCGCCAGCGCATGCCCCGCAGCTGGTACGTGTGGTCCTACGAGCACGCCCTCCCCGTGGTCTACAAGGCGCTCGGCTCGAAGAACACGGGCATCGGGTCCGGGCTCGATGATTCCCATTTCTTCGCGACCGACACGATCGTCGACACCACCCCGGTCCTGTTTGCCATCGCCCGCAAGCCCCGACGGTTCCCGCCACGCTGACGGTGACCGCTGCCCACGGCGTGCCGCCCAGCTCGGCGCGCACCTCACGACGGTTCCTCCTCGCGCTCGGGGTGGTGGCCGCGGTTGCCTTGTTCATCCGAGTGTTGATCATCGTGATCGTGAACCCGCGCGTGCCGGCGCTCGGTGACGCGAGCGCGTACCACCTTCTGGCCAACCACCTCGCCGACGGCCGGGGTTACATCCGTCCGTTCGACTTGACCCGATTCGGGTTGGTCGTGCCGACTGCCGAGTACCCGCCGCTCCACGCGTTCGTGCTCTCCGGGTTCGCCCGCCTCGGCCTGCGCAGCGTCGAGGGGCAACGGCTCGCGCTGGCGGTGATCGGCACGGCGAGTGTGGCCGGGATCGGTTGGGTCGGTCATCGCGTGGCCAATGCCCGGGTCGGCATCGTCGCCGCCGCACTGGCCGCCTGCTCCCCCATGATCTTTCTTCCCGAGACCACGTTGATGAGCGAGACCATCTTCCTCGCGTTGGTGGTCGCCGCACTCGGTCTCGCGATCCGCGCCCGCGAACAGGGGTCCTACGCCCGGTTCCTGACCCTCGGCGCCGTGCTCGGCCTCGCCGCCCTCACCCGCGCCGAAGCCGGGGTGCTCGGTGTGTTGCTCATCGTGCCGGCCGCATTCAGACCCAAGGACGGCGTGAACCGACGCCGGATCGCGATGGCCGCGACCGGGCTGCTGGCGATGGTCGCGGTGGTGATGCCATGGACCCTGCGCAACCAGTCCACGTTCCACCATTTCGTCCCCGTGTCGAACAACCTCGGAACGGCGGTCGCCGGCGCGAACTGTGCGCTGACCTATTCCGGTCCCAGTCTGGGATCGTGGCGCTCGACATTCGGAGCCGGCGACGCCGGCGCCGGGCAGTGCTTCACCGGGTTCAACGGACGCGAGCGCCACTTCAACGAGGCCGTCGCCGCCGCTCGGGCCCGGCGGCAAGGAATCGAGTATCTCCGTGACCATCTGGCCGACACGCCGAAGGTGGGTGTGGCGCGGGTTCTGCGGACGTTCGGGCTTTTCCGGCCCGGACAACAGATCGAACTCGAAGCCCTCGAAGGTCGACCGATTCGATGGGAACGGTTCGGCACCTGGCTCGACTGGGTGTTGATGCCGCTGGCCGTCGTCGGGCTGGTGATCGGCGCCCGGCGCCGGCTCCGGATCTGGCCGTTGGTCGCCCCCGTGATCATGGTGGTGGTGTCTTCGATCCTCACCTACGGCAATCAACGGTTCCGGATCGGCGCCGAACCGACGATCGTCATCGGCGCGGCTCTGACGCTGGTCGCCGCCGCCGATCGGATCCGTCACCGCGAGCTCACACCGGCACTGGTCTCAACCACCTGAACAGTAAGATGACCCGTTCATGCTTTGGTTGGAACGCCGCATCGTGACGGCATTGGCCGGTCCCGACGACCAACGCACGGGCGGCGCGATCACCGAGTTCGTCGACACGTCGTTCGCGGCCATGCCCCAGCATCTCCGGCTCGGTGTCGTCGGTGAATCGCTACTGCTCGGCGCGTTCGTGATCCTGCGCTATGCGCCGAAGGCGTCTGACGCCGACATCGTCGCTGCGATGGCATCGTGGGAACACAACCCAATCGGCGTGATCCGTCAGTACGCGCGACTGCTCACGTCGCTCGTCACGTTCGCGCAGCAGGAACTGATGCCCGAATGACCCGGACCATCTCCACGGAAGTATTGATCATCGGCTCGGGTGCCGGCGGGGCGGTGACGGCGGCCCGGCTCGCAGAAGCCGGTCGTTCCGTGATCGTCGCCGAGGAAGGGCCGTGGTACGACCCCGACGCGCACCAGCCGTCATCGCTCGACGAGTTCACTGCGCGCTACCGCCATCAGGGAGCCTGCGCCGCCCTGGGCAGCCCCGGCATTGCGTTCGCCGAAGGCCGTTGCGTCGGCGGGAGCACGGAAATCAACATGGGTCTGTACCACCGGCTTCCGGAGCGCTTCGTCGACCTCTGGCGCACCACCTACTCCATCGCCGACTTCGACGTTGCGACCTTGCGGCACTACGCCGACGAGGTGGAGTCGGTCGTGAAGGTGTCGAGGCTGCCTGGCGCGGTCCCGGCCTCGTCGGCCGTGTTGTCGCGCGGCGCCGACGAACTCGGGTGGCGCAATGTGGAGTTCGCGCGGGTCTACTCCTACGACGAAGGCGGGCACGGCACGAAACAGTCGATGTCGCGCACGATGATCCCGCGTGCGGTCGCCGCGGGCGCGGTCGTCCAAGCAGACTGCACGGTGCGAAGCCTGACGTCCTCTGGGCGCCGCGTCACCGGTGCTCGCGCCACCCTGCGCCACCCGGATGGGTCGACCGAGCCCGTGGCGTTCCGGGCCGACGACGTGTTCGTGTGTGGCGGAGCGATTCAATCTCCGGCGCTCCTGCAACGAAGCGGGTTCCGTCACAACATCGGAGCCGGCCTGAAGTTCCACCCGACAGTGAAGGTGGCAGCCCGCTTCGATCACCCGTACGACCACGAGGAAGTGCCCGTCCACCGCGTCACCGAGTTCGACCCGTACCTCACCATCGGGGGATCGGCCAGCCGGCGCGGCCATGTGGCACTCGCGCTCGTCGACTCCGCACCCGGTGACCTCGATCGGTTGTTGGAGCACTGGCAGAACGTCGTCGTCTACTACGCCGCGATCCGCAGCAGTGGGAGCGGCCGGGTCACCGCACTGCCCGGACTCCGTGCTCCGCTCGTGACGTATTCGCTCCGCGACTCCGACCTCAGTCGGCTGGCCCGTGGTCTGGTCCACCTCGGAGAGATGCTGCTGGCGGCGGGGGCGAAAGAGCTGTTCCCCTCGATCGCCGGCGGACCCATCGTTCGCTGCCGCGCCGACCTCGCCCAATGGTGGGGTGCGCTGAACCGGGCCCAGTCGAACCTGATGACGGTGCATCTGACGTCGACCATTCGTATGGGTGACGACAGCGCCCTGACCGGCGCCGACAGCTTCGGCCGAGTCTGGGACAGCGACAACCTGTTCGTGAACGACGCCTCGCTCCTTCCGGATGCGCCGGGCGTGAACCCCCAAGCTGCGGTGATGACCATCGCCGCCCGCAACGCCGACGCGTACCTCGCTCGGTAGCAGCGACCGGGTTCAGACCGGCAGACGCTTCACCAGCTTGAGGAGTCCGAGCTTGGCCGGCGACTGGTGGTGCGACTTGCCTTCGCCGCCGAGGGTGGAGCGGTTCGCCAAGAACCACTCGTAGGAGTCGATCACCGCCGACGCGTTCGAATGCGTGGGCTCCCACTCGAGTTCCAACTCGGCCTTGGCGACGTCGAACCAGAGCGACTCGCCGTACAGCAACCAGTGGTAGGGGGCGAAGGGCACCAGCGACGACTGTCCCAGGACCTTCATCGCGACTTGCGCCGGCCTCGACGGCAACCCGACGACGTGGGCGCCCGTCGCGGCGTGGTCACAGAGTGCCTGCAACGTCTCGCGCATCGTCCCGAACTCCCGACACCCGATGTTGTAGGTCTCGGCGCCTGGTCGTTGCGCCGCACGGAGGCAGGCCTCGGCAAGATCCTCGGCATGGACGAACTGATAGGTGTTGTCACCGCGTCCCATGACGAACACCGGTGCGCCGTCGGCGACGAACTCGAACAGGATGGCCATGATGCCGAGCCGCCCGTGGCCGAGCACGGTGCGCGGCCGGATGATCGAGACATCGAGCCCGGCGGCGACGGCGTCGTGACACAACAACTCGGCTTCCAGTTTCGCCTTGCCGTACGCCTCCAGCGGATGCGGGGCGGTCGACTCGGTAACGGGGTTGGTCTCGGGGATCCCGAAGATCGCGCTGGAGGACGTGTGCACGACCTTGGGAACCCCGGTGTCGCGCGCCGCGAGTAACACGTTCGCGGTGCCGACGACGTTGACCGACCAGAAGAGGTCCCGATCCTTGGCGAGTGGCACCTGGGCCACGTTGTGCAACACGACGTCGACGTCGGCACACGCCGCCCGGAGTGCGTCGATGTCACGCACGTCACCGATGACGTGGTCCTGGCTGCGGTCGTCGGGCGGATTCAGGTCGAAGACCCGTACCGCATGCCCCTGGGCCCGGGCCCGGTCGGCGAGGACCGAACCGAAGTACCCCGCCCCACCGGTGATCAACAGTCGCTTCGCCATCACAGGACCTCCCCGTGCGCAACGCAATCCCGGATGCTGGCGCGCATGCCGTCGAGCAACGTGGTGGTCGGCGCGTATCCCAGTTCCTCACGAGCGCGGGTGATGTCGCACGCGATGGTGTCCTTCAGCTCACCGAGCACGTGCACGGCCTGGAGGTAGACGCCCCGTCCCTGCAACACGCCGTCGACCTTTTCGGCCACGACGCCGACCACGCGAGGGAGACGGGGCAGCCCGCCGCTCACCGGAAACCCCTCGGCGGCGAGCGCCTCCCGCACCGTGGCCAAGATCGTCTGCAGCTCGTACGGTTCGGCGTCGGCGATCCAATAGGCGCGACCAGACGCAGCCGGTGTTGCCTCGGCCCGGAGCAGACCTTGCACGAGATGGTCCGTGTAGACCATCGATCGTTGCTGGGTGCCGTCGCCGATCATCGGGAACCGTCCGCGCCGCAGTGCCCGAAACCATTGGGATTGCCGGGGCGGCTGGTACGGCCCGTAGAACCAGGGTGCCCGAATCGTGACCGTCTCGAGATCGCCGCGGGCCGACGCTCGGTTCACCACCGCTTCGGCTTCGACCTTGGACTCGCCATAGCCCATGTAGGGATTGAGGGGCGAGTCTTCGGTGAACCGATCTGTCGGCGTCGCGTTGGCGCCGAACGGCGAGTTGGACGACACGTGGATCAGCCGAGCGGCCTGGGCCCGGCGGGCCTGGTCGACGACCAGCTCTGTGCCTCCGACATTGATGTCGAAGAAGTCGCGGACCTTGGCCGGGTGGATCACGGCGGCCGCGTGGAACACCGTCGCCGGTTCGACCCCGGCGAACAGCCGGTCCAGCGCCGCCGGGTCGCGGACGTCGCCGACCACGGTGGCGACCTGCGGACCGATGATCTCGAGGAGCGGCGCCTCGTCGGCCTGCATCACCAGAGCTCGCACCGGGCGGTTCTGGGCCACGAGCGCCCGCACCAGGTTGCGACCCAGCCAACCGGACGCGCCGGTCACGATGGTCGGACGATCCGGACTCGGACGGTCGGACAACTTCACGATTCACCTCAGGTTGCGAAACGTCGGATGGTAGGCGACGCGTCCCCCGTTTCTCGATGACCGCACCCGTAGAATGCCGGGAATGGTGGCCACCGGACTCGAGGCATCGTCGGCCTCGACGAGCACCCGCTTCGCCGGCTTCGACGGACTCCGGGCTCTTGCGGCCATCGCGGTGCTGCTGACCCACGTCGCCGACACCGGCGGTGCCAACGGGCCGAACATCCTGGGGGTCTTCTTCGCCCGCATGGATGGCGGCGTGGCCATCTTCTTCGTGATCTCGGGCGTCCTGCTCTACCGGCCGTTCGTGGCGGCGCGCCTGCTCGAGCGCGAATCACCCCGGTTGGTCCCGTACTTCTGGCGACGAGGGCTGCGCATCTATCCGGCCTACTGGTTGGCGACGACGGTCGTGGTGTACGTACTCGGCGTGACCGAGATCGCCTCGCTCAAGAACTTCCTGCTCGATTATTCGTTGCTCCACATCTACAGCCCGAACCAACTCGATGTGTTCGCGCCGCTGGTCCAGGCCTGGACGCTCGCAACCGAAGTGGCGTTCTATCTGTTCCTTCCACTGTGGGCCGCCGTCGTTCGGTGGGTCGGTCGCCGGTGGCGCGGCGATCCGATCACTCTCGAACTCTTCGGCATCGGCGTCTTGCTCGCGATCTCGACCGCGTGGAAGGCGTTCGTGCTCGGCGCGGGGTTCTCCGATGGTCGCATCGGCCAACTCAAGATGTGGCTCCCCTGGTGGCTCGACCTCTTCGCCCTCGGCATGGGACTCGCGGTCCTCTCGGTCGCGGTCACGTCCTTCGGGCGGGCCGTTCCCGCTCGCCTCGATCGCCGGTTCGCGCCGTTGGTGTGCTGGCTCGGAGCGCTCGGCGCCTTCTGGTGGGTGGCCGCGGGCGCCGGACTCGGCCACACCTCCGACGCGCCGGGCCGGGCCATCGCCCACCACCTCCTGTGGGGACAGCACTACCTCTACGGTGCCACGGCCCTCCTCCTCGTCCTGCCGACGATCTTCCGGTCAGCGGCTGCCGACAGGAGTCGGATCCATCGGTTCCTCCAAGCGCGGACCATGGTCTTTCTCGGAACGATCTCCTACGGCATCTATCTCTGGCACGAAGCGTGGATCGACCGGTACCTGGCCTGGACGGACCTGCCCTTCACCGGCGTCTACACCAGCGCCACGCCGTTCGCGTGGCACACGAACTCCTATTTCAGCGCACCGTGGCTGATCTTCGTCGCCGCCGTCCTGGCGTTGACGATCGCCAGCGCGAGCATCTCGTGGTACGGCTTCGAACGACCGGTGCTCTCGTTGAAGCACCGCTTCGACCGCCGCTAGAAGGCGCGCCATCGCGCCGCGATCATCGCCCTTCGGCAAGGAACGGCGGGCCGATGAACGCAGCCGACGGTTCGCCGATGTCGAGCAGCCGCCGCAGCTTGGCCGCGATTGCCGGCGGGAGTTCGGGGTCGACGCTCGCGGTGAAGACGTTGTCGTCGAGATTCGGGATCAGGTCGGTCCGCCCGATGCGGGTGAGGTCGGCGCGTAACTCGCGGCGCAACTTCCGACGCTCGCGCAACTGCACGGGCGTGCGGGGATCGGTGAAGGCCACCTGCACGACGCCGGGCTTCGCCCGCCAGCGCGAGATGTCGCGACCGACCGAAATGTGCACCACTGCGCTCGCATCGCGTCGGGTGACCACCCGCTGATCCCCCACGATCGAGTGGAACTGCCTCGGTAGGCCGGCGTGGATTCCGGCCCGCTCGAGTTCGAGCAGCATCCCGTAGAGCGGCGAGTTGATCGAAATCGGATCGGTGATCGTCACCTGATACTTCCCTGCCCTGCCGTTGCCCGGCGCAGTCCCCCGGTCGATGGCAGGCACCGTGCCGCGCACGAGCCGACCCAGGGCGATCGAGATCTGCGGATCCGGTGGTTCGACGGTGCGCGCCTGCCACGCGAAAGAGCTGAGTGCGCCGATCAGTGCGATCGAGATCGCGGCCGTGACCGCCGGGCCGACGGATGGGGCCGTCGACTGATCACGGGCCGCGAGAACGCGACGGGCGATCCGGAGTGCGACCCAGGCGATCGCCAGCATCATGAAGGCGTTGAGTGCCCACGACCACAGCATGAGGTAGTACCAGACGAATCCGAAGATGTTGGCGATCGAGACCAGACCGAGACCCAGCGAGACCAACAGCACAACGTTGAGCGCGATCAGGGCGCGCAGTCTGTGCCGTACCGAGTACGCCGCGCTCGCTGCCCACAGCGCCAGGAAGAACGCGCCTGGGATCACCGAACCGGTCGTGGCGTCCTGCTGGCTCATCAGCCGCCAGGGATTGAGGTGGACGAGCAGCACGTCGAGACCGGCCCGCAGACCGATCGGTGTCTCCGGCGGACTCGTGAAGTGTTCCCAGATCAGCGTGAGATTGCCCGGGGAGTTCGTGACCTCTTGCACGACCATCGGGATCGAAGTGATCACGACCACCGCGACGGAGAGGAGGATCGAACGGCGCGCCCGCGCGCCGAAGGCCCCCGGGCGTTTCCAGCCGCTCCACCCGATCCACACGATGGCGACACCACCGAGGCCGCCGACCAATCCCAGATACGAAATGTGGGTGTGGAGACAGAAACAGGCGGCGAAGGTCGTGAAGGGAAGCCACGCGAGGTCGTCGCACAGGACCGACCACACCCCGACCACGACGACGAGGAACCACATCATCGGCAGGTACGGGTTCCACGCCTGGGTGAGGACCGACGGACCGTAGAACGCCGTCAGGAGTGCGAGCGCCAGCCCGACACCGAGCACCAGGCGGATGGAACCGCGGCGGCGAGCAATGAGCAGGGTCGCACCGATGGCGGTGAGGTTGAGCGTCGCGGTAGCCACCTGCATCGCCCAGGCCGAGGACCCGAAGAGGCGATACGCCGGCGCGAGCGTCCAGAAGCTCAGCGGGCCGGGATGACTCCCCTGCCGGGCGAGGGTGCCGATGCGGCCGGGGAGCCCGATCAACGGCGGATGACTGCTGAAGACGTCTCGAACCCGCATCTCGGTCTGGGCGAGATCGAGGAGCGGAAACCAACGGGGCCGGGCGATCGCGATCAACCCAATCACGAAGCCCACCACGAAGCCGGTCCAGACCACGACCGGAACCAGCCGGGACGACGGGCCTGAGTTGGGGGCGGCGCCGGCGCGGGGATCGACCGCGTGGTCGAGCTCCATCGACGTCGACATCACCGTGAATCTACCGGCCGCCTCGTGCTCGCCCCGACCACCCGTTGACCGGCCCATCGGGACCTCCGCTGCTACTCTCAAACCGATGTTCCTCCGGTTCGTGCGCTCGTTTCGCGCGCCGAGTTCCCGGTGAGCAACCTCCTCACCCGCACGTCGAGCCGAGTCGCGGCGTGGTCACCGCGCACGAAACGGATTCTCGTCTTCCTGGTGCTCGCGGCGGCCTTCGCGCTGCCACTCCGAGGGCTGCTGCGCAGTCAGGGACCGCCCATGGAAGAGGGCTTCATGCTCGTCTTCCCCGAACGGGTGCTCCACGGCGATTTCCCGAACGCCGACTTCCTCCATCTCTACGGACCCGGGAGCCTGTGGGCCCTCGCCGGCTGGATG
>JANLRZ010000135.1:0-21368 GCA_031362155.1 Acidimicrobiia bacterium
GTCGCGCCGCTCCCCATCACGACTCGCTCGTTCGCCAGCGACGTTCGGGTCGCGCGCCACCCGTCGTGTTCGCGCCCGACGAGACAGTCGTCGGGGATGAACACGTCGTCGAAGAACACCTCGTTGAAAAAGGCGTGGCCGGTGAGTTCACGCAGCGGCCGAATGTCGATCCCCTTGGTCTTCATGTCGAGCATGAAGAACGAGATGCCTTCGTGCTTCGGCACTTCCGGGTCGGTCCGCGCGAGCAGGATGCCCCAGTCGGCTTCCTTGGCCATGGAGGTCCAGACCTTCTGACCGTTGACGAGCCAGCCGCCCTCGATCCGTTCGGCCTTCGTCGTGAGTCCTGCGAGGTCGGATCCGGCACCGGGTTCACTGAACAGCTGGCACCAGGAAATCTCTCCCCGCAACGTGGGTGGGATCCAGCGTTGCTGTTGGTCCTCGGTGCCGTAGATCATGAGGGGCGGCAGCGCCCAGCTCCCGATCACGAGGTTCGGTCGGACGACGTGCGCGGCGCGGAACTCCTCGTCGATGACCAACTGCTCGATGGCTCCGGCATCCCGACCCCACGGTCGCGGCCATTGGGGCGCGAGATACCCGTCGGTTGCGAGCCGCCGCCGCCGTTCGGTGTCATCCAACCCGTCGAGCGTGGCCAGAAACTCGCGAACGGTCGCGCGCGTCGATTCGGTTCCCGCGTCCAACTCGACCGCGAGGCGCCGCACCACACCGTCGAGCGCGAGCTCCGCACTGCGCACGCGCCACCCGCTCGATGTTCCGAGCAGCGAACGCAATGCCATCGAGCGCCGGAGGTAAACGTGCGCGTCGTGCTCCCACGTGAACCCGATTCCCCCGAGTACCTGCACGCAGTCCTTCGCAGTCTCGAAGAACGCGTCGATGGTGAGAGCACCGGTCGCGGCGGCGGTGGAGGCCGCGGTTTCCGGATCGTCGATCGCACGACTGGCATCCCAGACGGCGGCGCGTGCGAGTTCGGTACGCGCCAACATGTTGGCGCAGCGGTGTTTCACTCCCTGGAACTGCCCGATCGGTCGCCCGAACTGGCGACGGTCCCGTGCGTACTCCGCCGCGGTGTCCACGCACCACTGCGAGGCGCCCACGGCTTCCGCACCGGCCAAGACGACCGCGAGTTCACGCACGCGAGCGGTGGTCATCGAGCCCAGCAGCCTCGGCGCCGGCACCTCGGCGTCGATCGTGACGCGAGCAACACGGCGCGTGAGGTCGACACTCGCAACCTCGACCGCTTCGTACTCACCGGCGAGCAGCACGATCCAGCCCCGATCGGTCTCGGCGACCAGTACGCCGGAGAGATGGCCGGACAGGACCGCGGGCAGCTCCCCCGTCACTCGCAGGCGCTCGCCCGCGTCGACGACCTGCAGCACACCGCTCAGCGAAATGGCGCCGACGAAGCCGCCCGCCGCCAGACCCGACAAGTACTCGCCGGCCCGCTCTTCACCCCGCCGGACCGCGTCCTGGAGCACGGCGGCGGCCGTGACGTGGGCCAGGAACGGGCCGGGCATGCCGGCCCGGCCCGCCGCCTCGAGCACCACCGCCAACTCGGCGATCGTGGCGCCCTCGCCGTCGTTGTCCTCCGCGATGTGGAGTCCCAGCCAGCCCTGACCCGACAGTTCCTGCCAGAACACCGGGAGGGTCTCGTGGGTCGCGTCGAGCAGTTCGCGGTGGACCATCGGCGGGCAATGCCGCTCCATCCACCCTTCGACGACTTGATGGAGGGCGTACTGGTCCTCGCTGATCCCGATCGGCATCGGGCCAGCGTACGGCGCACCCCTCGCACCTGACGACCCGTCAGATCCCAATAGGCTGCGCCCAGTCACTCACTTGGGGGAATCACCATGACCGATCTCGTCATCACCGGCGGCACGCTCGTCGACGGCACCGGAGATGCGCCCCGTGCGGCCGACATCGCCGTCACCGACGGTCACATCACCGAGATCGCCGACGCGGGCTCGCTGGCGGGAACCAACGCCACCCGGACCATCGATGCCGACGGCCTCCTCGTCACCCCGGGCTTCGTGGACGTGCACACGCACTTCGACGGCCAGATCACCTGGGACCCGAACCTCACGCCGAGCTGCTGGCACGGCGTCACCACCGTGGTCATGGGCAACTGCGGCGTCGGGTTCGCACCGGCCCGCCCCGACAAACACGACTGGCTCATCGGCCTGATGGAAGGCGTCGAAGACATCCCCGGCGCCGCGCTCTCCGAGGGGATTCAATGGGGTTGGGAGTCCTACCCGGAGTATCTCGACGCCATCGACCAGGTACCGAAGTCGCTCGACGTCGGATCCCAGATTCCCCACGGGGCCGTTCGCGCCTACGTGATGGGTGACCGGGGTGCGAAGAACGAGCCGGCGACCGCCGACGACATCGCGGCGATGGCGATCATCGTGCGGGAGGCCATCGAAGCCGGCGCGCTCGGCGTCTCGACCTCGCGGACGATCGCGCACATGGCCATCGACGGCGAGCCGGTGCCGGGTACGTTCGCCGCCGAGGACGAACTCTTCGGGATCGGCCAGGCGCTGGCCGACGCGGGGGCCGGGATCTTCGAGCTCGCACCGGCCGGTGCGCTCGGCGAGGACCTTGCGGCGCCCGACCGCGAAATGGATTGGATGCGCCGGCTCTCAGCCGCCATCGGTCGACCCGTCACCTTCGCCCTCACCCAGAACGACCACGATCCCGACAGTTGGCGGCGCATGCTCGAACTCGCCGGCACCGCTCGCGCCGAAGGTGCGCGCGTTCGCCCGCAGGTCGCCGGTCGGCCGGTGACGTTGCTCCTCGGCTTCGAGACCTTCCACCCCTTCGCCTATACCCCGAGTTGGGCCGAGGTCGGACTGCTCTCGGTGAGCGAGCGAGTGGCCAAGATTGCCGCCAACCCGGAGCTGCGGGCCCGTCTCGTTCGGGAAGCGTCGACGCCCGACCCGACCATGCTCCAGTTCCTCGATCCGGCCAAGGCGTTTCCCCTCGGCGATCCACCCAATTACGAGCCCGATCCCTCCGAGAGCGTCGCCGCACGCGCTGCGGCGGCCGGTCGCGATGTGTACGACCTCTACCTCGACCTCCTCATGCAGAACGACGGACGCGCCCTGATCATGCGTCCGCTGCTCAACTACACCCACGCCAATCTCGACGCCGTGCGCGAGATGCTGCTTCACCCCACCAGCGCGTGGGGCCTCGGCGACGGTGGGGCGCACTGCGGCACCACGTGCGACGCGTCGACACCGACCTTCATGCTGGCGCACTGGGCGCGCGACCGAGACCACGGGCGACTCCCACTCGAATGGGTGGTGCGCAAGATGACCTCGGAGACGGCCTCGCTCTACGGGCTGAGCGACCGCGGATCCGTGACCGTCGGAATGCGGGCCGACCTCAATGTGATCGATCACGCCGGCCTGCAATTGCACGCACCGGAGATGGCCTACGACCTGCCGGGCGATGCCCGCCGATTCATCCAGCGCGCCGAGGGTTATGTCGCCACCATCAACGCCGGTCAGGTGACCTTCGAGCACGGCGAGGACACCGGGGCCCGACCGGGCCAACTCATTCGCGGGGCGCGCTGAGCTCGGAACCGGTTTTGTCCGACCTCCGGCGGGCACCGAGACCGCAGTCGCCCGGCGCCAAGGGCGCGCCCGAGCGAAGCCGGGCCTCCAACAACCGAGCCAGCGCCTCGAGTTCGCGCGCTTCCGCGGCGGGATCGGCGGCGAGCCCCTGCGGATCCCCTTCGAGCAGGCCCGCGATCGGACCCCGGCTCGCCCGCAGCCGCATCCGCGTACGGGCGATCTCCGCGCTGAGCTCACATTGCTCCGCGCTGAGATCGAGCAGCACGTCGGCCGCGCGCATGTATCCGTAATCGATCGACGCCGCGATCAGTTCCGGGTCGATCGTGAGCGCATCGTGCACGTCGACCTCGGGAACGATCACGGTCACCCGTCGACCCCAACCGCGTGGTGGCGCGATCTCCTTCCGGAGAGTCTCGTCGGGCGCGATGTCGGCGGACACCCGGCGCGCGATATCGAACAGGCCGCGGTCGCCGGCGTCGTCCCACCGACTGACCCCGGGCGCCGAGGCGACCACGGCAAAGATGTGTCCCGCCCCCAACTCGTTGAACGCAAGTGCGAGAGGCAAGATCTCTCGGACTCCACCGTCGACGTAGTGCTCGCCGCCCATGGCTTTGGGCGGGAACACGACCGGAATCGAGGCCGACGCGATCACGGCATCCCGAAAGGGAACCTTCTCGGCATCGAGCGCCTGACCGTCGCGGGCGTAAAGTTGTCCGTACTGATCGATGTAGCGGAGTTCACCGCTTTCGAGACTCACCGCGCCGACGCGCAGCGTCAGCCCCGACTGCTGCATCAACTCCGGTGAGAGCTGGGTCTCCACGATCTGCTCGACGGGCGCCATGTTGAGCAGCGACTTGGCGCGCATCGCGGCCCGCAACGCATCAATGGTTCCGTCGGCCGCCGGCGGGTTGCGCACGATCTCCCCGAGCATGCGCATCACGACCCGGGTCTGACTCCCGGCGGCGCCATGCTCCCCCGCCCGACCCCGCAGCTCCGAGGCCCACGCGGCCTGCGAACGCAACTTGTCGAGCCACGGCTCGGTGAGCCACATGTCGCGATTCGAACGCAACCCGCGCCAGATCGCTTCGAGTTCGTCGATCGCGCAACGACCGGTCTCCTCGTCGTCGCCTTCGGCGAGCTTGGCCGCGATGATCGCCCCGACCGAGCTCCCGACGAGGATCGACGGCGCCAACCCGAGGTCGCCGTAGAGGTAGCGCAGCACGCCAACCTCGAAACTTCCCTGGGAGCCGCCGCCGCTCAACACCAGTGCGATGGGTCGGCGGGCCATGCGGCGCAGGAGGTTGGTGCGCGCAGCCCGGACGAACCGGGTGACGTCGAGTTCAGCCATGCGGGTGCGGGCTCAGACGACCTTCTCGTCGCCGCGGAAGACCGAGATCGCCTGAGTCGGGCAGCCCTGCGCCGCGAGGATGATCTTGTCTTCGGGCTCGCCTTCGGCGTCGGTCACGAAGGCCACGCCGTCGTCGTCGAGGTCGAACACTCCGGGCGCCCAGAACGAGCAATTCCCCGAACCCATACACACATCACGATTGATCTCGATCGACAACGCCACACTGACCCCTCTCTCGGAAGAACTCGAAACTACCTGGTTCCCGACCTACATCGCCGCGGCGAGTTTCTTGCCGACGGCCTTGACCGCATCGGCCCGAGTCGCGATGTCGACGCTGGGGCCGGTGGTATAGGCGATGACGCCGGTCGTACCGTTCTTCACGAACTGGAGGTCGATCGTGTGTTGCTTCGGGTCGACGTCGATGAATCCCTTGTCGCCCGAGCCGGACAGTGCCGTCGCCGAGGGGAAGAGCCGTTCACCGTAGAACTGCTCGCCGGGATAGACCCGGATCTGGAGCAGATTCCGAACCTGGAGATCGTCGCCGGGGTGGGAATAGATGCACAACCCGGACACCAGTGGTTCTGCACTCGCCGACGGTTGCGACGTTGCCGTCTCGGTGAACACCGTGGCGGCGTCGGCGGGCGTGATCACCGCACACACGTCAAACTTCGCCTTCGACGAACTGTTCCCCTTTGAGTTCGACGCGGATGACGTGCTGTCGGCGGGCCGGGACGAGCCCCGGGTCGACGACGTGGCACTACTGCCGCACGCGGCCAGTGCCAGCGCGCCGACGCCACCGACGATCAACCGTCGTACCCCGCCACGTATCGAACCACTCATACCCGATCTCCCGACTCGGACGCTGTGACGGAATCACGGTAGGTGGCACGCACGGTGACGGCGTGGACCAATGCCAGACTGGGCGGCGGAGGTCCTGATGAGCGAACGCACGTGGCGGTTGAACTGGGAGCGGTCCCAAGCCCACGCTCTCCTGCCTGATCCCGACCCGCGACCGATCGCACACACCCTGATCTCGGTCGACGACCATCTCGTGGAGCCCCCCTCCATGTTCGAGGGTCGCCTCCCCGCCTCGCTCGCCGCGGGTGCACCGCGAGTGGTGGAGACCGCCGAGGGGCACGAGGTCTGGGAGTTCGACGGGCAGATCTATTTCCAGGTCGGCCTCAATGCCGTGGTGGGGCGCGATCGGCGCGACTGGCTCGTGGAGCCGACCCGGTTCGAGGACATGCGGCCCGGTTGCTACGACATCGAGGCCCGCGTGCGAGACATGGACATCAACGGCGTCTGGGCGTCGGTCAACTTCCCGAGTCAGATCACCGGGTTCTGCGGCTCGGTGTTTGCTCGCTGCTCCGATCCCGCGTTGGGCCTGGCCGTCACGAAGGCGTGGAACGACTGGCTGTTCGAAGAGTGGTACTCCCCTCACCCGGAACGCATCGTGCCGATGGGGATCACCTACCTCGGAGACGCTCAGGAAGGCGCCACCGAGATTCGCCGCAACGCCGCCCGCGGCTTCACCGCCGTCACACTGCCCGAACAGCCGCACCGCATCGACCTGCCCTCCATCTTCTCCGGCTGGTGGGATCCGATCATCGAGGCCTGTGTCGAGACCGACACCGTCGTCTGTCTTCACGTGGGATCGACCGGCGTGGCCGCGATGCCCGCCGATGCACCGATGGTCCCGCTCGCCGCGACCCTCTTCGGCCAGCTGTCACTGTCGGCCTGTTCCGAGTGGCTCTGGTCCGGATATCCGACCCGCTTCCCCGGGCTCAAGGTCGCGATGAGCGAGGGCGGCATCGGATGGGTTGCGATGCTCCACGACCGGCTCGACAACATGGTCGACCGGTCCGGGTACGGCCAGTACTTCTCGGGCGACCTCCGACCGGCGGAGGTCCTGCGCCGCAACTTCTGGTTCTGCACCCTCGACGATCCGTCGACGTTGTCGACCCGCGCCACCGTCGGGATCGACCACATCATGTTCGAGACCGACTACCCCCATGGCGACGGAACCTGGCCCGACTCTCAGGCCGTCTTCTCCGACGTCTTCGGCGATCTGCCGGCAGCCGAGATCGCGATGATCAGCCACGAGAACGCGGCATGCCTGTTCCGTCATCCGCTGCCCCCGCCGACGTCACCTCACGCCGTCGGGCTCCGGGCGGATCGACCGCTTCGCTGAGTTCGTACTCATCCGCCGCGGGCGACACGCCACGCGCCCATGAGCATCGGGATCTGGAGTGGCAAGCGGGCCCAAGCCGCCGCGGCCGAGTTCATTGGACCCTCGCCGTCGGGCATGCCGCCGTCGAGCGCGACCTGCCAGTTCGCCGGCCACACCGCCAGGATCGTGGCGAAGGTCACCGCTCCACCCAGCCGGCGGGTGCGCGGGAACACCATCAACCCGGCGCTCGCGAGTTCGGCAACTCCGCTCACGTAGGTCCACGTCCGGGCCTTCCCGGGGAGCCACTTCGGCACGATGGCGTCGTAGAAATCGGGGTTCGTGAAGTGGGTCGTGCCGGCACCGCCCATGAGCGCGAGCATCCGCCATGGCATCGGGGGGACCCGATCGATGACCTCGACGCCTTCGGCCACCACGGTCAGGTCGGCGCGCCGCCGCATCACGCCACCTCGAACACGACGGGCAGCGTGGTCGGGGACCGGAACCGTTCGCCATGGATGTGCACGTCGTCGGCGTCCCACCGATCCGGGTCCGGTCGCAGGTTCGGGCAGCGGCCGAAGAGGCGATTGACTGCGGTCGCCATCTCCATGCGCGCGAGATGCATCCCGAGGCACATGTGGACACCGTGGCCGAACGCGATATGAGGTTGCGGCTCGCGGAACAGATCGAATTCGTCGGGCCGGTCCCACCGAGATTCGTCGTGGTTCGCCGAGCCGATATTGACCGTGACGAAACCGCCGGCCGGGATGGCCACGCCACCCAGTTCGGTGTCGCGGGCACACTCTCGTGACGTGATCAGCAGTGGACCTTCCCACCGGATCGACTCCTCGATCGCTTGGGGCATCAGGCTCGCGTCGGAGCGAAGTGCTCGTAGCTGCTCGGGGTTCGTGAGCAACCCGTGGAGGAAGCTCCCTGTCGCCCGGTAGGTGGTCTCGGCGCCCGCGGGAAGCAGGAGCCGCAGGAACGAGAAGATCTCCTCGTCACCGAGGCGCTCACCATCGAGTTCCGCGACGATCAGCTCACTGATGATGTCGGTGCCGGGGTGGGCGCGTCGTTCGTCCATGATCCCGGCGAAGTACTCGCGAAGTTCCTCACTCGCCACGATTCCTTCCTCCGGCCGCACCGACACGTTGATCAGCGCCAGGGCGCGAGGGTGGAAGAACGCGTGATCGTCGCGCGGTAACCCGAGAATCGCGGCGATGACCTGAGCCGGGTAGTGGTAGGTGAACTCACTCACGAGATCGGCCGACCCTCGCGCCGCGAAACCGTCGATCATCTCGTCGACCACGGGCACGACGAGGTCCTGATCCCAATGGGCCAGGTTCCGGGCGCGGAAGGCCTGGGCCACGAGGGCCCGCAGCCGACGGTGTTCGGGTTCGTCCATCCCGACGAGCGGGTAGGGACCCATGACCACGCTCATGAAGTCACGGATCGAGCCGGACGGGTAGGTCACGTTGTCCCGCATCACCTGGGAGACGAGGTCGTACGAGAACACCTCGTAGCCGCCGTCCTCCATCAGTGCGACCGGCTCCGACGCGCGGCGCGCCCAGAAATCCGGATACGGATCCCGCACGTCGCCGGCTACACCGGTGAACTGCGACATCGGATCGAACGGGGCGTCGGTGGCAACTGACATGGATGTCAGCTTAGGTCTGTTTCCACGCGGCCTCGAGGCGTCCTCACGAGGCCGAAAGTTCGAGAAAGCGTCGGTATCGAAGGGTGAGCGCATCCGCCCATGTGGGATCAGGATCGACGGTGCGCCCGGCGCGGGCCCACCGCCGCGCGTCCGTCATCACGCCATCCTCCAGACCGGCGGCAAGCCGAGCCAGAAACGCCGAACCCAGCGCCGCACCTTCGGGCACTGCGGTGCACTGCACGGGGAGTCCCGTGCAGTCGGCGAGCGCCTGCACCCACTCCTGCACGCGGGTGCCGCCGCCGGTGGCGACGATGCGTCGTGGCGTCACCCCGTGGGCGAGGGCGGCCGCGTCGATCATCCGCCGCGCCACGAACCCCGATGCTTCGAAGCCAGCCCGTCGGATCTCGGCCGACCCATGAGTGAGGTCCAGGTCGCTCAGCGTGGCGCGGCGCGTTGCATCGTGGAGCGGCACCCGCTCGCCGCGTGGGTACGGCGCCCACACCGGGACGTGATCAGGGCGAACCGGCCCGGCTTCGGTCGCGCCGAAGGTGGTCGTCGCCCAGTTCAGAAACAACCCGCCGGCGTTGCTCGGCCCGCCGGCGAGGAAGAGCCCGGGTTCGGTGAAGGGCATCACCCAGTGGTCCGGCACCGGGTCGTGCCGCGGCGTCACCGTGTTCACGATGAGGGTCGTCCCCATGAGGATCAGCACGTCGCCGACGTCACGGGCCCCGGCCACGATCTGATCGGTCAGCACATCGATGCACCCCGGGGCGAGGACCGGCCCATCGGGGCCTCCGACGTGCCCGCACGCCCAACCGGTCGGCACCAGCTTCGGAAGTTGGCCCACCTCGATACCGAGTTCGCGTGCGACCATCGGATCCCACGTCGTCCAATCGAAGAGCGGGTACGCCACGCTCGCCGTCGTGGTGTCGATCACGACCTCTCCGGCGAGGGCGTGGTTCGCCATCGTGGTCGCGGGCCAAAACCCCATCGCCGCGGGTGCGGCTCCCTTGGCCCACCGCAGAAAGTTGACCAACTCACCGGTCTCGGCCGGGTTCCCGCTCGACGGTTCGCCCTGACCACGTGCGTCGCCATAGAGCAGACCGGGCGTGAGTGCCTGGCCGTGCGCGTCGACCGCGGCCATCGATGGCACCATCGCACTCACGCTGATGCCGGCGGGCGCGTCGTCCAGATCGAGGGCGGCCAGCGCGTCGCGTGGTCCATCGCACCACGCGACCGTCGGGTCATGCTGGAACTGGTCGGGCGCGGGTATCTGGATCTCGTGCGGGATGCGGGACTGGGCGATCACCGTGCCGTGCTCGTCGGCGGCCACCGCCTTGACCGACGAGGTGCCGATGTCGATGCCCACCGTGATCGGACCGGTCATGGGTTGCGTGCCTCCGCCGGGGCGAGCGCGGCGATCACTTCATCGTGCAGGAGTCCATTCGTGGAGAGCGCACTGCCGCCGTCGGCAGTCCGGAGTCCTTCGAGGTTGGTGAAGCGACCACCGGCTTCCTCGACCACCACGAGAATCGGGGCCAGATCCCACAGGTTGACGACGGGCTCGACGGCAATGTCGGCGGCGCCTTCGGCCACGAGCATGTGCTGCCAGAAATCCCCCACGCCCCGGGTACGCCAGACCGAGTGCAGAAGGTCGATCATCGGCGTGGCGGTGGTCCGGAACGTCGTCCACGATGGGATGTCGGAGTAGCAGAGGTGCGCGTCGCTCAGCTCGCTGACGGCGGAGACCTGCATGCGATCGCCGTTGACGAACGCCCCTTCGCCGCGGGCGGCGTACCAGCGCCGCCCGAGGGCCGGCGCCGACACGACGCCGACGGTCAACTCGCCGTCGACCTCCAAGGCGATGAGGGTGGCCCAGATCGGCAAGCCGCGGACGTAGCTCGCGGTGCCGTCGATCGGGTCGATGATCCAGCGCCGATGCCCTTCACCCTCGACCCCGAACTCCTCCCCGAGTACCGCGTCGCCCGGGCGGGCCGCCTGGATCGCCTCCCGGATGAGCACCTCTGTGGCGTGGTCGGCCTCGGTCACATGGGTGGTGTCGGCTTTGCGGTCGATCCGGAGATCGTGCGCACGAAACCGGTCCATGGTGAGGGCGTCGGCGGCGTCGGCGAGTTCCAGGGCGAGAGTCAAGTCAGCGTCGATGGCGGCACGCTACCGGAGCCCGCGGCCCGATTGACCGAATCGACGGCTCGCCATGCACCATGCTGAACCCATGAAGACCCCTCACCGTGTGGCGGCGACCTCCCTCCTGGTGCTCTTCGCCCTGAGCGCCTGCTCGTCGGGATCGTCCGGATCGTCCAACGCGTCTGGTGATCGCACCACCACCAGCTCGCGGGTGAAGGGTCACCGGCCCCGGCCGAGCACGACCTCGACGACCGCGGCAGCATCGAGCTCGACGTCGCGGTCGTCGACCACCACCGCCGGCACCACCCCACCCGACACGGCCCCGCCGACCGCGTCCGGGCCGGGATGTGGCACCCGGGCCGGACCCATTTTCGCCGCGGTCCAGGGCGGCGATCTCGCAACGGTGCCGTTGTCGAGTTACACGATCACCGATTGTCGGATCTCGGACTCGGATCCGATCTGGTCTGCAGTCACGCTCACTCCGAACCCCGGGACCGGCGTCGTCCGTCTCACCGTCGTGCTGCAGCGACTCGGATCCATCTGGACGGTCAACGCGTACGGTCCGGGTCCGGTGGGGTGCGACATCCCGGTCCCCGCACGCGGCGAACTTCGCGTGGGCTGTTAGCCCAAGCTCGTAACGGTCTCACCGCGCGGTCCGCGTTCGCGTCGGTGTACGCGTCGGGGTTCACATCGGTGTCCGCCTCGGGTCAGGCCGGGAAGACCTCGAGCACCGTGGCCGACCCCATTCCACCGCCGGCACACATGCTCGACACGCCGACGCCACCACCCCGCCGTTGGAGTTCGTTCACCAGCGTGACGATCATGCGGGCGCCCGTCGCCGCGACCGGATGGCCGAGACTGCATCCACTGCCGTTGACATTGGTGATGGCGTGATCGATGCCCAGGATCCTGGTGCTCGCGACGCACATCGCCGCAAACGCCTCGTTGATCTCGAAGACGTCGACGTCACCGATCTGCATGCCGGCCCGATCCAACGCCTTCGGAATCGCATACGTCGGCCCCAGGCCGGTGTCGTGCGGCGGCACGCCGGATGACGCCCAACTCTTGATGACTGCCATCGGCTTCAAGCCGTGGACCTGGGCGTAGTCGGAGTCGACGATCATGATCGCCGCGGCCGCATCGTTGAGTCCGGACGAGTTCCCCGCGGTGATGCTGAAGTCGTCGATCTCGGGATGGAGCGGCTTGAGGCTCGCGAGCTTCTCCATCGTGGTGCCCCGGCGTGGATGTTCGTCGACCGCGAACGTCACGGTCTCACCGTCACGCTTGGTCACTTCGATCGGGAAGATCTCCCCCTCGAACTTGCCCGCGTCGATCGCATCGACGGCGCGGCGGTGCGACTCGTAGGCCCAGTAGTCCATTTCTTCCCGGGTCACGTTGGCCTTCTGGGCCGTGTTCCAACCGACGGTGATCGACATGTCGAACGCCGGGGCATCCGGCGTGGCCGGATGACTCGGCGACATCCAGGGCTCCATGTCGTCGGTGCCGAGCTTGCGCTTCATCGAGCCGGGGGAACTGGAGATCGACTCGGTGCCACCGGCGATGACCACGCGATCCATGCCCGCCCGAATGCTCGCGGCCGCACCTTGCACCGCCGCCATTCCCGACGCGCAATGCCGGTTGAGCGCCACGCCAGGAACGTTGGTCAGGCCCAGATCGACCGCGGCGTACCGCGCAATGTCGCCGCCCCCCTGGAGCGACTCCCCCAGTTGGAGGTCGTCGACGTCGGCCTGGGCCACACCCGAACGCGCCAACGCCTCGGCGACCGCGTACTTGGCCAGGTCGAACGCCGACACGTCGAGCAGTGTGCCCTTGCGAGCGGTGCCGATGGCAGTACGGGCGGTCGAAACGATGACGGCATCACCCATGACGATTTCCTCCGCGCTGAGGGGTTCGGAACGCCGGGACTGTATCCCGCCCCACCCCGCCCCCACTTTTTGTCTGGGGGTGGGCACAACCACCCCCCTGCAAACAAAAAGTCGGGGTGGAGGAGGGCCCTTCGGCATGCCAGTCAGCCGGCGAGGACGGCGCGGACGTGGCCGGCGCGGATCTCGCGGGCCAACTCCTCGGCGGTATGCACGACTCGATCGATCTCGGTGGCGTAGGCGCCGGCAAGACCCGGGCCGTGGGCGTCGCTCGCCCCGACCGACGGGCGCGGTGCAACCTCGAGGGCCGCGGCGGTCAAGGAGTGTTCGAGCGGTGTGGTCTGGGTGCTGGCTGCCTCGATGGCGTGCACCATGTCCCACTGCGGAAACGCGGCGATCTCCTGGGCGCTCGGCGGCATGCGACCGCCTTTGATCGCCCGCTCCCCCGCGAACCGGCGAAGTGGATGCGGCAGGACCAGCGCGGTATCGGATCCTTCACACTCCTCTACCAACTCCGCGAGCGTGTACCCCATCCAGAGCGGCTTTCGGAGCGGGCCGAACGCGAGGACATGCCCAACATCGGTCGTCAGTTCCACGCCGGGGATCAGCGGAAATCCGAGGAGCCTTGAGGCATCGGCCAGTTCCTCGTCGGGCCAGCGAACGTCGTGTTCGGTAATGCACAACGCGTCCAGACCACGCGCCCGCGCCGTCTCGACGAGCTCCTCCAACGTGGTGCGCGAACAGTTCGACCGCGGCGACGTGTGCGCATGAAGGTCGATCAGCACGAGCGCGACTCAGTCGATTCGCTCGGTGCGCAGGTGATGCTCGTCGTCATTGGAGGTGAGGCACCGACCCGTGGCCAGATCGAATCGCCAGTGGTGCACTTTGCACTCCAAGACCCCGTGGTCGACGGTGCCGAACCGCTCGAGGTCGGCGCGTAGGTGCGGGCAACGTTTCTGCACCATGTAGTCGCCGCACCGAAACATCTCGTCGACCGGCTCGGACAGCGTCGCGTAGTAGCCCTCACAGAATGCCATGCGCTCGACCGAGAGATTCTTGAAGAACGTGTAGACGTACTCGTTGTACGGGCCCTCCCGATGAGCCCGGAACCGACAGGACAGGAACAGATCGTTGACCCAGTCTTCGACGTGTCGTTCGATCAACGACTCGACGAGGGCGCGATCGACGTCGATTCGATGGACGACCGGTTCCCCCTGCCATTCACGGACCTGGCCGGCAGCGAAGTCGATCGCGACTCCGACGTTGCCGACGTGCACGAGGACGATGCCGTTGATGCCGCGGCGGGTGTACGGCGCCAGGTCGAGCAGTGGTTCGAACCAGCTACGCAACTCCGCTACGACGTCGTAGACGCCACGCGGCCAGGACGCTCGCTCCGAGGCCAACCACTCCGACCAGTCGTTGCGGTAGTGCTCGAGGTACGCGCGCTTGTCGGCAAAGATGGCGTCAGGATGCGCGGCACCCGGAGGCTGGACGACCGTGCAGGCGCCGTCGTCCAAGGTGGCGACCGAACCCGGTACGAGCAACTCCCCGCCCGTCAAACCCCGATTGCGCAGTTCGTCGAGAAACACCATCTGGTCCGGAAAGATGTTCGCCGGATCACCGTCCAGGTCGTTGAACTGCCAGAGGTCGTCGTCGAGGAAGCACGGTGGGCCCGCGACCGGAAAGCGCACCGGCGCACTGACATCGGCCAGGTAGTGCACCGCGCGTTCCATCTGGTCGGCCCGTTTCCGGATCCCAAGCGCGTGCATTTCCGCCGCGGGAAAGTCGTAGACCATCGGATACCAGATGGCACCGGAGAACTGCGTGAAGTGCGCGTCGTACGGTCCGAAAGCCTCGAGTTCCTCGAAGTTGCGTGGACGGGCATCGTTCTGGTTCAACAGTGCGGCCGACGAGTCCCGCAGGATGATCGCGGAATCTCCGGCCGGTCCATCGGCCGGGGCCGTCATCGCGAGGATGACCACCGTCAGCGCACCGAGCTGCTTCGGTTCGGCGTGGTCAGTCCGGATGAACTCGGTGAACCCGACATCGCGGAGCGCGCGTTCGAGATGATCGACATGGAAGGCCGGCAACAACACTTTCGCCCGTTTGTCGACGTGTTCGGAGAGCCAGGCGGGATCGAAGTGATCCTGGTGAAGGTGGGAGATGTAGAGGTAGTCGGGTGAGGTGAAGGGCGTGACGTCGAGCGTGTCGTTGCGAGGGAACGGAAACCACGAACCGAAATACGCCGGCGTGAACCAGGGGTCGCACAGCACCGACCCCCCTTCGGTTTCGACGTACATCCCCACGTGACCGAGGAAGCTCACTCGCATCGGACCAGCCTGCCAGACGCCAGCAACCTCATCGGGACTCGCCCGTCCGGCTCCGGTGCACCGGGTAGCGTCGCCGCGTCGCACTCGGAAAGGTGGGCCGATGCCCGAATGGGGAGACCTCCAGGTCGATCAGCTGCGCTTTATGGCCCGCACCCACGGTGCGGCCATCGCGTATCGCGACCTCGATGCCGACCGCGCGATCACCTTCGGCGAATGGAACGACGAGGCGAGCCGGTTGGCCCGCGCCTGGGTCGACGCCGGGATCGCGCCAGGTGACCGCGTGTCGATCTACCTGCCGAGCGACCATGCGTTGCGCTGGATCGTGGCGTACGCCGCGGTCCACAAGGCCGGCGCGGTCGTGGTTCCGACGAATACCCGCCTGTCGATCCCCGAGGTCGTCAGCATCCTCGGCCACGCCGAGGTCGCAACCATCATCACTTGCGCCGAACTCCTCGACACGGCACAGGCCGTCCAGGCCCAGGTCCCGAGCATTCAATTCATCGTGAGTGCCGGGTCACCGTCGGGCGACGGTGTGATCGCGTACGACGAGTTCCTCACCGACGACGCATCCGATCTTCAAGTGCCGCGCACCCTCGACGACCTCGCCGACATCATGTACACCTCGGGCACGACCGGCCTGCCCAAGGGGGTTGCGGTCCGGCATCGCAACGTGGCGATGATCCCGAACCACGAACCGGCCTGGACGGGCAGCGGCTGGATCCACGGCGCGCCGATGTTCACCTTCGCCGGCATCGCCTTCATCTACAACCCGATGAAGATGGGCCTCGTCGGTCTCTACCTCCCGAAGTTCGATGCGTCGCGTTGGTTCGATCTCGTGGCATCGGAGCGTCCGACGATGGCCTTCCTCGTCCCGGCCATGGCCGAACTCATCGTGGCCCACCCGCGTTTCGCCGAGCCCGACCTCTCCAGCTTGGTGTCGATCTCGATCGGGAGCGCGCCGCTCGCACCCCAAACGCTGCTCACGCTCCAGGCCCGACTCCCCGATGCCACCGTGTCGAACTCCTACGGGATGACCGAGGCCGGACCGGCCTACATCGTGATGCCCAAGGATGAAGTCACCAAGCGGATCGGATCCGTCGGCAAGCCCATCGGCCCGATGCAGCTCAAGATCGTGCGCGACGACGACACCGAGTGCGACGCGCAAGAGGTCGGCGAACTGCTCACGAAGATGGAGGGCTCCCAGCGCGAGTACTACAAGGACGCCGATGCCACTGCGTCCACCTGGACGGCCGACGGCTGGTTGCGCAGCGGTGACCTCGCCTATCTCGACGAAGACGGCTTCCTGTACATCGCCGGCCGCAAGAAGGACATGATCATTCGCGGCGGCCACAACGTCTACCCGACCGACATCGAGGCGGTCCTGCTCGAACACCCCGATGTGCAGGAGGCGGCCGTGGTCGGCATCCCCCACCAGGTGCTCGGCGAGGACATCGCCGCGCACGTCGTACTTCGCCCCGGTGCCGCCCTCGATGACGACACGTTGCTCGCCTTCTGCGCCGAACGCCTCGCCGACTACAAACGACCGAGGGAACTCCATTTCACCGCCGAACTCCCCCGCAACGCCACTGGCAAGGTCATGAAGCACAAACTCACCGCGCCCTGACCGGTCGCGATAGGTTCCCCGGCCGACATCGACGCTGAGTCCCCGTCACCGAGGAGCGACCCGTGGCACTGACCGAGTTGAAGGGCACGAAGGGCGACACCCAGGTGGTGCGGATCGAGCGCGGGCCAGTGCGCGTGTTCGCGCAGGCCCTCATGGACGGCGACGACGTGTACAACGGCGCCGATGCCCCCGTGCCGCCCACGTTTCCCTTCGTGATGCCCTTCTGGGGATCCGAAGGGGCTGGCGGCGCGGCGGGTCTGCCGATCGAGAAGCTGCGAGGCCCCGGGCGGGCCATCCTCCACGGTGAGCAGGGATTCGAATACTTCCGCTGGCCCAAGGTCGGCGACGTCCTCGAGGGCACGTCGGAGATCACCGACGTGTACGAAAAGGAGAAGTCCAACGGCGGGAAGTTGGAGTTCTACGTCCAGGAAACCACCTGGCGGGACCAGGCGACGGGTGACCCGGTCGTGAAGAACATCTTCACCCTCGTCATCAACTGCCGCCCACCCAAGACCGACTGAGCCACCATCCGCCAAAGCCGCGGGACGCGGGGTTACCAGCCGATGTCGGTGAGGAACGTGCGGACGAGTCCGACGGTCGATTCGGGGTTGTCGCCGGCAGCATGATGACCGGCGGCGTGAATCGTCGCCAGGCGAGCGTCGGGAATCAGCGACACGATCTCGTCGGCGCCTTCGGCCGACAACACATCCGAGGCCGAACCGCGCAGCACCAACACCGGACAGGTGAACCGTTGCACGTCGTCGGACAGTCCATCGACGAGTTGTCGCCAGCCTCCGCCCGGAGTGATCTCCTCGTTGGCGCGGAGTTGACGCGTATATCCGTGCTTCCACTCCCACCGACCGTCAGGTCGTTGACGCAGGTTCCGAGTCAGGCGGGACGGATCCGCTTTCTTCCGCTGCGGTAGGTACTGTCCGATCGCCGCGGCCGCTTCCTCGAGATCAGCGAACGACTCGTGCGCGCGCATGAACTCCACGATGCGCTCGACTCCCTTGTCCTCGAGCCGGGTGGCGATGTCGACGAGCACGACACCCGCGACGAGGTCGGGATGGGCGGCGGTCACCGTCATCGACACGATCCCACCGAGTGAAGCACCGACGAAGACCGCCCGATCGAATCCGAACTCGGCCATGAGGGGCGGAATCGTCTCGGCCAACGACTGTCGGGCCAACGACTCGACTGGATCGCTGTCGCCGTGCATCGGCAGGTCGGGCGCAAGCACGTGGTGCGACGTACTCAGCGCGCCACCCAGCTCCTCCCACATGTACGACGTCTGGCCACCGCCGTGCAGGCACACCACGGGCGGCGCGGCCGCGTTCCCCCATTCGAGATAGTGCACCTGGCGACCGTCGACGAGTACGAACCCGCTCCGACCGCCGTTCGGGATGTCATGGCGAGGAACGTTGGAGAGCATGGGTTCGGCCATTCGGGCATCCTGACATGACGGTCCGCGCCGTGGCATTCTCGGCGTCATGACGACCTCCGGCGGCGCTCCCACCGTCCGCCAAGCCGACCCCGCACTTCCCTATCGGCGTCGCATCCGGCTCCGCCGAGTCGACGACACCACAGTGTGGGGCGGCCTCGAGGACGACTTCCATCATTTCGAGGTGACCCTGACTCACCGCGACGGCGTCGTCCGTGCCGTCACACTCGACGCGCGCCGCTGGCCGTGGACGACCTGCCCGGACGCCGGCGCGAACTTGTCGCACCTCGTCGGGATGGCGCTGTCGGACCGCTGCACCGCCGTCGCCGCGGTCACCGATCCGCGTTGGCAGTGCACTCATCAGTTCGACCTGGCCGGCCTGTGCGTCTCGCACGCGGCCCGCGGCACCGACGAACGGCAGTACGACGTGGAACTCGCCATCGGCGCCGAGTTCACCCGCCCGCGGCTCTGGCGCGACGGCACCCTGATCCACGATTGGACGCTCGGCCCGTCCGAGTTCGGCCGGGTCCTGACCGCGCCCGCCCCATTCACCGAGGCACCCTGGAAGGGTGGCTTCATCCGCTGGGCGGACCAGACGTTCGACCCCCTGACCGCGGAGGCGGCGATCGTGCTGCGACGGGCCTGCGACATCGGCATGGGACGCGGCATGGACCTCGAAGCCATCGAGAGCGCCCAGGAACTCGCCGCCATCATGACGGGGGTCTGCTACTCGATGCAGGCGACGATCATGCCCGTGGCCTTTCGGCAGCGGGGCACGATCCGCGACTTCGGCGCCCATCCGGATGCACTGCTCGACGCCCGGCCCGGGCCGACCCCTTCCGAGCCAGAGGCCTAGAAGACCAACTCCGCGAATCGCTCCAGCGCCTCGACCGCCTCCGGGGATCGCCGCCACGGCGACACGATGAGTCGAGTGACGCCCAGCGCCTCCCACCGCTCCACCTCCGCGCGCGACGAGACCGATGTGCCCAGACAGACCTGGAAGCCCGCATCGGTTCGGCCGGCGGCTTGGCGCAACGTCTGCAGCTGTTCGATCGGCGACGCGGCGGTGGTCAACGTGTGGCTCATCCCGATCCACCCGTCGCCCCATCGGGACGCCCGGCGCAGCGCGGCCTCGCTCTCACCCCCGACGAGGATCGGCGGCCACGGCGACTGCATCGGCTTGGGTTCGAACGCCACGGCATCGAAATCGAAGAACTCACCGTGGTGTTCGATCGTTGCTTCGGTCCAGAGCCGCTGCGAAATCTCCAGGATCTCGTCGACCCGGCGACCGCGGCTCTCGAAGTCCAGCTCGGCCGCGACCCACTCCTGTTCGAGCCAACCGGCACCGACGCCGTACTCGAATCGACCCCCACTCAGCCGGTCCAACGTGGCGACCGCCCGCGCCGACACGAACGGATGGCGGAGTCCAACGTTGTACACGTGCGTCCCGACACGAACCCGCTGGGTGCGGGCAGCGATGAACGCCAGGTAGGTGAACGCGTCGAAGATCGGTGTGGTCGACGGCACCGGCGGGTGTTCCTCACCGACGCGCGGCGATCGCGTCATCTCGACCGGGAAGACGAGGTGTTCCGGCAACCACACCGACTCGAATCCGAGCCGTTCGGCCGCGTCGACGGCGTCGAGATGGAAATGCGGGTTCAACGCACCCAACGCGACGCCGAACTTCACGTGGAGAAGGTCCCGTCGGACTGGCGGTGCCATCCCGCCGCGGCCCGGTTTCCACCGTCGACGTGAAGCGTCGAACCGGTCACGAAACCGGAGAGCTTCGGGTTGGCCAGAAAGAGCACCGCCCCCGCGACGTCGTCGACGTGTCCCGCACGCGGTAGTGGCGTCCGGACCGGCACGTCGCCGATTCCCGGAGTCGGGATCACGTCAGGCGCGACGCAGTTGACGCGAATCATGCGACCACCGAGTTCCAGTGCCAACGACTGCGTGAGGTTGGCCACGGCCGCCTTCATCGCGCTATAGATCGCGAAACCCGGAGCCGCGCGATGCGCTTCGATCGAAGTGACGTTGATGATCGAACCACCGGTCGCCGGCATATGGGGGACGACGGCACGGATGAAGTTGGTGACGCTCGTGAAGTTCTCGCGCACCAGCGCGTCCTGGCCCTTGTCGTTGACGTCGAGGAAGTCCGCGGCGAATCCGCCACCGGCGTTGTTCACCAACACGTCGATCTGACCGAACGTCTCGGCGACCGATTCCACCCAGTCCCCCACGGCGCCGGTGTCGCGCACATCGAGCACCCCGGGCACGATCGACCGCGACGAGGGCGCGAGAACTTCGGTGAGCGCGGTCAGGTTGGCATCATCGCGATCGCACACGGCGAGGTCTGCCCCGAACGCGTGCAAGGCCTCGGCACACGCGCGCCCGATGCCAACGGCCGCGCCCGTCACGATCGCCACCGCGCCGTCGAGTTCCATCACACCGAGTTCGAGTCCCACAGACGCGGAGGCTACCGCCACCGTATGCTCGACCCGCTCGACCCACGCGGGAGGTGAACATGGGGTACTCCGTCGCCGGCAAGAACGTCCTCGTTACCGGCGCATCTACCGGCATCGGTGCCGCGCTGGCCATCGGATTTGCCGAGGCCGGCGCCACCGTCGGTATCTGTGCCCGTCGCGAACCCGAGTTGGCCGAGGTACTCGCCCAGGTTCGCGCCCACTCCCCCGCCTCCAAGATGTGGACCGTCGACCTCGATGATCTCGACGGCCTCGAACCGTGGGCCTTCGAAGTCAGCTTGGAGATGGGCGGGCTCGACGTGCTGGTGAACAACGCCGGCATTCCGAAGCGCAAGAACGTGCTGGCACTCGACCCCGAGATCGTCGAGTCGGTGATGCGGATCAACTACCTCTCACCCGTACGACTCACCCTCGCATTCCTTCCGGAGCTCATCGAACGGGGCGGGCGCATCGTCAATATTTCATCGGTCGCCGCCCGTCTCGGTCCGCCGGGCGAAGCCGCCTACACCGCATCCAAGGCGGCCTTGACCGGCTTCTCGGAGTCGATGCAGGTCGATCTCGCGCTTGCCGGCCATCCGGTCCAGGTTCATCTGGTGAACCCCGGCGTCATCGACACGCGCCTCTTCCATCTGCCCGACAACGATCCGTCACTCGCGGCGATCGAGGCGTTGCCGACGAGTGCCGTGGTCGAGCCGGTCCT
>JANLRZ010000158.1:0-7305 GCA_031362155.1 Acidimicrobiia bacterium
GTGGGCACGATGGCATCGAGCTGGTGGACCCGGTGGTGACCGACGAGGTCGCGCAGCAGACGGCCCACGTCGATGCGCTCGAGTTGAGCGCGGCGCGTGACGTCTTGGAGGCGTGGCGCCAACCACTCGTCGAGGGCCGCGAGCAGCCCGTCGTCGGAGACGTCGGGACAGCCTGCATCGAAGGCGCGATGGGCGTACTGGATGCGGGTCTGGAGCACCCGGGCCGAACGCGACCAACCGAGCACCCCGAGACGGGTGGCCCGGACGCGGTCGAGCAATGCCGAGACGGTCGCGTCGCCCGGTTCGGCCCGGCCCTCAACCGACGCCAACACCAATGCGCCGAGGCGCCGTTCGGTGCGCAGCCGCAGGTCGTCACGCTCGGCGTCCCAGGCCAGGCTCGTGATGCGCTCGACACCGTCCCCGGCCGCGAGCTCGAGGTCGGCCTCGTCGAGCGCGGCGGCCACCAGGACCCGGTGGTCGGCGCGCCCGCGCTCGGCGTTGGCGTTGGTCGCGAGTTCGGCGACGACGAGGAAGGGCTCACCGGCGAGCGCGTCACCCTCGGGCAGCCAGGCTCCGGCACCGTGGCGCATGCGGAACCGGCCGTTGCCGCGGGCCAGCGCCACGCGATCGGGGTAGGCGAGGGCCAGGACCAACCCGGCCGCGGTCATCGAATCGGTCGACCCACGATCGCTCCGCTCGATGCCCGCCCGCCGGGCCAGCTCGCCGGCGCGCCGGCGGACGAGATGCAGGGCCGACCGATCGAGGCGGGGATGGTCCGTGGCCGTGCCGTCGACGAGTCGGAGCCGCTCGACGATATTGGTCGGCAGCTCGTCAGGGCGGCCGCGCAACACCTCGCGCTCCTCAATCATGGCGGCGAGCGAGCAGGCGACTCCGCCGAGCCCGAGGTCGGCGCCGGCAGTGACCATGCGGGCCAAGCGCGGATGCACGGGGAGCTCAGCCATGGCCCGTCCGGCGTCGGTGACGCGCCCGTCGGCGTCGAGCGCGCCGAGGTCGTGGAGCAGACTCCGGGCAACATCGAGCGACCGAGGCGGCGGCGGATCCAGGAACGTCAGGTCATCGGCCGATGCGCCCCACACCGCGAGCTCGAGCGCGAACCCCGTGAGGTCGACGGAGACGATCTCCGGATCGGCGTGGGGTCGGCGAGTCGCGTGCTCCATCTTGGACCAGAGGCGGTAGGCCACCCCCGGCTCGACCCGTCCGGCGCGCCCGGCGCGCTGGTCGGCCGAGGCCCGCGAGTTGACGCCGGTGCGCAGGCGGGTGAGGCCGCTGCGCGAGTCGTAGTGAGGGCTGCGGACCTGGCCGCTGTCGATGACCACCCGGACGCCCTCAACCGTGAGACTGGTCTCGGCGATGTCGGTGGCGAGGACCACCCGGCGGCGACCGGCAGGTGAGGGAGCCAACGCCAGATCCTGCTCCTGAAGGGACAACGCGCCGAACAGCACGCGGACGTCGACGACGTCGGGCCGGCCGCGGCCACCGAGCAACGACTCGACCCGGCGAATGTCGGCGGCGCCGGCCAGGAACACGAGCACGTCGCCCTCGTCGTGCTCGAGCGCGTACTGCACCGCGGCCGCCGTCGCCTCGGCGATGCGCGGCGGTCGACCCCGGTGGTGGTCGACAGGACGCCATCGGATCTCGACGGGGTGCGTACGACCGTCGCTCGTGATCACCGGAGCCGGTTGGTCACGGCCGATCACGCGCGCCACCCGATCGCTTTCGAGGGTCGCCGACATGGCCAGGATGCGCAGATCGGGGCGCAGCGCGTCGCGGGCGTCGAGGGTGAAGGCGAGGGCGAGGTCGGTCTGGAGGTTGCGCTCGTGGATCTCGTCGAAGATCACCATTCCGGTGCCGTGGAGGGACGGGTCCCGCTGGAGGCGGCGGGTCAAGATGCCCTCGGTGACCACCTCGATGCGGGTGTCGCGTCCGACGTGGCGCTCGTCGCGCGTGCGGTACCCGACGGTGCGGCCGACCTCCTCACCGAGCAGGTCGGCCATGCGTCGCGCGGCAGCACGGGCCGCGAGGCGTCGGGGTTCGAGCATGACGATCCGCTGGCCGTCCAACCACGGTTCGGCCAGCAGGGCTAGCGGCACGATGGTGGTCTTGCCGGCTCCCGGTGGGGCCTGGAGTACCGCGGACGAGGTCTCGCGGAGAGCCGATCGCAGGTCCTCGAGGGTGGCTTCGACGGGGAGGGTCGAGAGGGGGCCGCGGGGGGAGACGGGTGGTGGCCCCGATGTCGGCATGGGCGAAGTCTCGCAGTGTCGGCGACCCGACCGTCGGGAATCAGGACTGCAAGTTCCTCCGACCCACCGTGCAGGGCAGGCTTGGTGACGCTCGGGAGGGTACGCGGCCGCGCCAGTTGGACCATTCAGCGGTCGGCGGCGGCGAGCACCGTGTGACTTGGCGCCGCCGGCTCAGCACGAGGCTACGAATCCACCAACAACTTTCCGCGGGTCGGTCGCGATCGGCGGGCCGAGAACGCCCGAGAGTGTTTCGAGCAACGCCACGTCGTCGCCGACGTAGGTCACGATGACGCGACCGGTGGCGAAGAAGTGCGGTGTCGCGATCCACTCCGGGAGCACCATCCGCCCGGTGTCGCCTTGGGTGTAGCGGAGGGATCCGTCTGGTTGGATCGCATCGGAGTTGGCGGTTCGCTCAGCGACGGACCCGTACTGGTAGACCTGGATGGGCCGACGATCCACGCACAAGACGAAGGGCTTCGTTCCGAACAGACCGGACGAACTCTGCGGGGAGGAGTCTGAGTTCGCGGGGTGCCCAGCGGCGTCGAGCCTTGCTGCGACCTGGGCCGCGGTCGTGACCTCCTCGCTGCAGACCGCGGAGGAACCGACCGACCTCGCGACGCAGTCGTCGAACGCCCCGACGTCCCACGCCCAGGTTCCCGGATTTCCCTGACCACCCCACACGTAGAGGTGGCTGTCTGAGCCAATGGCGACCGCGCCGGCGCTCGTCGTGGCCGCGCCACCGGGCAGACTCAGCCACTGGTTCGTGCTCGGATCGAGGATTGCGGGACCCCTTGCGCCGCCCTCGTCGACGGCAGCGACAGTTCTTCCGACGGTGGTTACGAGCGGCCGGGCAAATCCGCCGGGAACCGCGACGCCATCGCCAGGTTCCCAGGCGTCGCGCTCGACGTTGTATCGAGCGGCACGCCGCCCGTCCGCCCAGAGATCGACACTCCCTGCGCTCGCGATCAGGCTGAACGACGACGCCTCCACTCCGCGTGTTGTCTGGGCGAGGACGCGCCAGGTCTTGGCTCCGGGATCCAGGCGGGCGAGGCCGATCGAGCCCTTGGGTCCCGCGAGCCCAGACAGGAGCCCGTAGACGCTGCCGCGCGACGCGGCGACCGCTACGAAACCCCCAGTACCGGGAGCGAGCTCGGGGAGGCTGCGCCACGCCTCTGTGCCCTCTGCGCGGTACTCGGCACCGCCGTTCTTCGCCAGCACGACCAGACGATCTCGGTTCCACACGCTAACCGCGCCCGGGTGGCCCCACTGATTGCGCTTGATCGAGCTCCAACGCCCGTCGGCTGAGTACTCGGCACCGTCCAGAAGTGCTTCGGGTACACCGTTGGGGTCTCCTCGGTAGCCGCCCCACACCAAGAGGGATCGACCCGTCCACGCCACCACCGGAGAGGAACGGGCCGACAACGGTGACGCCGACAAGGCGACGGGACCGCGGGCTCCCGTCACGCCGGCCGTGGAGACGCGGTGCGCACTGGTGTCGCTGCGCAGGGCAACGACCAGCCCGTACACGCCGATCAGCATGGCAACGGTACCGGCGGCGACAACAAGTGGGCGACCGGATAGGCCCGCGCGTCTGCGCCCAGCGCGCGCGACAGATGCCACGCCGGCGCGCTGGCCCTGCACCGGGATGGGCGGAGGCAACAGGTTGCGTTCAACAGCTTCGCCGTAGCGGCGCAGCTGGCCTTCGAGGTCAAACATCGGTGGATACCTCCAGTTCGGCTCGCAGTCGGGCCATGCCCCGCGCAACGTGATTGCCGACCATCGACGCGCTCGTGTCCAACGCCTCCGCCACCTCGGTGTAACTCCACTGGCAGGCGTGGACGAGCCACACCGCGGTGCGCTGTGTTTCAGGCAAGGAACGCAGCGCCGGGACCAGGCGAGGTTCAAGATCGGGCAAGCCAACGACCATCGGCTCGGGAAGAACGGGAACTCGGCGACGGCGGGTACGGGACTGGCCGACGCGGAACAGGTACCCGACCGGATTCGCCATCCGTCGGACGTCCTGCCAATGCTCCCAGGCGTATGCGAGCGCCTCGGCGGCGCCATCCGGGGCGTCGTCGCCGCGTAGCGGAGCAAGCGCTCGTACCAGACGCGGGCCAGCATCACGGGCGAACATCTCGAACTCGAGCGGCTCCGGATCGATCACCGTGATGTACCTCCCCTCACCCAAGAGACCCACGGGCACGCTTCTCGCGCACCATGCTGGGCGGCCAGCCATCTAGGCCGAGCCGGAATGACCGCGAGCCAGAACCACCGGGCGCATCTGGTAGCTGCACTCGTGTCATCACCTTGCCAGCAGAACTCGCGAGCACACCCCGATTCGCGCCGACATGAGACCGCAGAGAAGGTCAGTCTCCGGTCCGGCCTCCAAATCGATCGGGCATGGACGCGTAGGTGACCACACAATCGGCCGAGCAGAACCCGACCCGATTCTCCTCCGCGCCGATCCACTCGGTCACGTCTTCGGGATCGAGTCGCATACCGCACACCGGATCGGTGATCCACTCCCCGTCGTGATCACACGCGTCGATCTCGAAGAGCTCAACGCTCTCGGCGAACCCCCGGAGGTCGAGTCGACCGAGCGGTTCGGCGCCCAGCCCGACGCGCCCGGCAGCCAAAGCGACCGGCCGAGTCACCGCGAATGAACCCGGCGAGGTGAGCGCCGCAGCACGAGCGGCGAGGTTGACGGTCGTTCCGAACACGTCGCCGTCGCGCTCGACGACCGGGCCATGCGCGGCGCCGCCCCGAAGGTCGAGACCTCGACCGAGATGGTGCACCTTCTCCATGACGGAGAGCGCCACCCGCAGACCGGTTTCCGGATCTGGCGCGCACAAGAGAATCCCGTCTCCCAGGGTCTTGACCAGCCGCACGCCTGGCAAAAGTGAATCGGTGGCCGCGCCGGCCAGGTCACCGGCGGCGTCGGCTCCGGCGAGGTCGCCGTGCACGTCGGTCAGCGACGTGAAGCTCACGAGATCGAGGAACACGATCGTCGCTTCCATCGCGGTCAGCGCGCCGGCACGTGAGTGGGCAGTGGACCGAAGAATCCGAGCACGCGGAGAACCTTGCCGGCGACATCGACTTCGGTGACATCGAAGCCTGCAAGCAACTCTTCACCATCTCGGCTGATCTGCCAGGCGTATCGGTGGAGCTGGTGGTGGCTGTCGATGAGACTCGTGCGTGAGTACTGCGCGCCCGGAAGGCTCGCGTGCACTTCATGAACGTTGGCCTCGAACTCGTCGATGCCGTTGGTGACAATGCTCGGGTCGATGAACTCCACGGCGAGCGCCAGCGCCAGTTCGAGATGATGTCGCACCTTGCTGGAATCGTGCTCGTTCCACGCTGCGAGCATGTGATCAAGTGATTCGGGGTGGGACATCAGCTGGCTCCGATCTGCGGTGATCGCCCCGCCCGCCAACGCTACCGAACTCATGAGCTGTTCGGTATCGGGTCGCGGCAGGCCCGCCTGCCGCCGGGGTAGGTTGCGAGCATGACGACATTCGACACGGTGCGGGTCGCCGCGGTGCAGGACACTCCGGTCGTCCTCGACGCCGACGCGACCATCGACAAGGCGCTCGTGCTGCTGGCCGAGGCCGCCGATCGTGGGGCCCAGCTGGTCGTGTTTCCCGAGTGCTTCGTGTCGCTCTACCCGAGCGGCGGGTGGGCCGGGACCGCGACGTCGTGGTCGGCGGAGTACGACGCACTGTGGGAACGCATGTGGGCTTCGAGTGTCGATGTCAACGGTCCGATCGTGGAACGCCTGACCAAGGCCTGTGCGGAACGGGATCTCCACATCGCCATCGGGGTCAACGAGCGGGAGGACGCCCGGCCCGGCTCGTTGTACAACAGCCTGTTGGTGATCGGACCCGAAGGGCTGGTGTCGCGCCACCGCAAGCTCATGGCGACGATGCACGAGCGTCTCTTCCACGGGGTCGGGGCCGGCAACGACCTTCAGGTCGTCGACCTCCCCGGAGTCGGGCGGGTCGGCGGGCTCATCTGCTGGGAGAACCGGATGCCCCTGGCCCGCTGGCGCGTCTACGAGGGTGGTCCGCAGATCTGGCTGGCGCCGACCGCGGACGACAGCGACGGCTGGCTGGCCTCGATGCGCCACGTCGCCATCGAAGCCGGCGCGTTCGTGGTCAGCGTTCCCCAGTTCATCCCTGCGAGCGCCTTCCCCTCGGACTTCCCGGTGTCGCTCCCCGAAGGGGTCGAAGTGTTCGGCCGGGGCGGCGCGTGCATCGTCTCACCCGTCGGCGAGGTCATCGCGGGGCCGCTGTACGACGAGGTCGGCATCGTCGTGGCCGACTGCGTCCTGCGTGATGCCCTCCACGCGAAGCGTTTTTTCGATGTGGCCGGCCACTACAGCCGAGCCGACGTCCTCGCTCCGCGACCCGACTGACGACAGAGTGGGGTGACAAGACACCGGACGCCCGAGGAATCCCGTCGACGCGGCGTGCACCTCGAGTGGGCGACCAACGGCTGGAACGCAATGGAGGTCGTCGTGACGATCTCACTGGGACTGCAGGCCGGATCGCTCGCGCTGATCGCCTTCGGGCTCGATTCCGTCGTGGAGATCTTTGCGTCGACCGTGGTGATCAGGAACCTCCGGGACGATCGCCACGACCCCGGTGACCGGCGAGTGCACCGATCGCTCCGGCTGATCGCCGGCGCATTCTGGGTGCTGGCCGCATTTCTGATCGTCCTCAGCGTCCGCGGCCTGATCCGCGGCGATCGGCCGGACAGCTCACCGCTCGGCGTCTCGTACCTCGCCCTCACCGCAGTGGTCATGTTCGGTCTCGCCCGACTCAAACGATCGACTGCCTGCGAGTTCGGGAGTGAGACGTTGCAGGCCGAGGCGACCCTGACGTTCTTGGACGGCTGTCTCAGCACGGGGATCCTCACCGCGCTAGTGCTCAACGCGTGGCTCGGTTGGTGGTGGACCGACGGTGCCGCAGCGCTGCTGGTCGCGGGCTTCGCCGTGAAGGCCGGCATCGACCATTGGCGGGAGTCCGCACCGCACGAGGAGGAA
>JANLRZ010000178.1:0-9568 GCA_031362155.1 Acidimicrobiia bacterium
AGCGCAGCAACCCACAGCAACGATCCGGATCAACGGCTCGTCGACCTGCCGTTCACGCAGAGCGGCTCGACCGTGACCGCGACCCTCGACCCCAACCCGAACCTCACGCCGCCGGGTTGGTACATGCTGTTCGGGGTCGACGCCACCGACACGCCGAGCGTCGCCACCTGGGTTCAGGTCGTCTGACCTCAGCGCGCTCCACATTGGGCGCGACGGTGATCGGCATCGACCCGGCATGGTCGGAGGTCACAACCGATCGCGACGGAGCCGAGAGACCGACCTACGGGAGAGCGCGGGCCGAGGTCTGCCCTTCTGCGCCGCCGCGTTCGATACCGTGGCGCTGTGCGCCGCGTCGAGCACGTCGACGCATTCGAAAAACGGCGCTCCATGAGGTTGCCCGGGTCCTCGGACCGGGCGGGGGATCCCGTGTTGATCTGGGTCACGCATTGCTCCAGGCAGGCCGGAGCTGGTGGCCGCGACCGGCGGCTTCTCGGCAGCGGCCACGATCCCTCGCGTCCTGTTGCTCCGCGCCCGTCGCGTCGTCAGCTGACATGATCGGCCGCTCATGAGCGATCTCCTCCACACCCTCATCCTCTGCGGACTCCTGAGCGGAACCCAACCGTTGACGTTGATGGGTCTGCTCCTCGTGCTGGGCGGGGCAACGCCGCGCGCGAACGGGCTCGCGTTCGTCTCCGGGGCGTTCCTCATTCAAGCCGGTCTCCTGGTGGGCGCGAGCGCGCTCGTCGGCGGGACCGTCCTGCCGGGGTCCGACACTGGCGAAACGTTGGTCGGGCTTCGAATCGCGATCGGCGTCGTGTTGTTCATGTTCGGTCTCCTGCTGCGCCGACCACCCGGGAAACCAATTCCGGAGATCCCCCATGCCTTGGAGCGACTCCAAGGCATGGGTCCGCGACAGTCGTTCGTCGCCGGCATCCTGGTCGCCGACTACCAAGGCCCCATCCTCGCTTCCTTTGCCCTCGCGTCGAGCTCCCTCGGCTTCAGCGGTCGTCTCACCGGGCTCGGTATCTACGCGCTCCTCGCCAGCGGAATCCCGCTGGGGTTGATGGTGTGGACCACTCGTTCGGAGAAGGCGCGGGATCGAGTGACCCGGGCCACGACCTGGGTGATGCGCCATCGCCGCGTCCTCGCGTCGTGGTTCGCGATCATCGGCGGACTGCTGCTCGTCGGTGACGGAATCCTGAGTCTGCTGACCGATTGAGCCAACGCGCTGCGCCTAGGCCGGGTCGGGTGACGGCTCCGACTCCTCGACCGACCCGCCGGCGGCCAGGACCTGGATGGCCCCCAGGCCGATCAGCGCGACGACACCGAACATCAGCACGACCAGGCCCGTGGGACGCGTCCAGGCGACCAGCAGCACTAACAGGATCGCGGCCAACCCGATCCGCAGCCCGATCACATTCGCCGCGACCCAACGGTTGACGGGACTGGGCTCGTCGGCTCCGACGCGGCCGGCGGCACGGTTCCACTGACGCCGTACCGCTTCGGCCGGGCGTGACGGTCCGGCCAACCACGCGGCCAGCCACACCAAGAGTCCGATGACCAACAGTGCTCGCAGCCCTCGTTCCACGAACCGAGTCACTGTGTCGAAGATCGCCGCGGCCGCCGCATGGTTCTGCACCGTCGACGGGAGATTGTCGAGATACGTCGTGCGAGCAAACCCGTAACCGATCACGCCGACCGCCATGGCGATCGTGATCCCGACCCCCGTGCGGAGCAGCGCCTTCCGGCGGCGAGGCGCGATCCCGATGGCGAGTCCGAACAACGCAAGCGTCAAGAGCGGCAGGATCCAGGCCAAACGATCGAGCATCCGGGCGTAGGTCTGCACCGACTTCAGGTCGGCCGAATCGATGAGGACGAACCTCACGTTGAGACGAGTGACGTCGAGGTCCTTCGGGACGCCGACACCCAACGAGCCGAGGCGCTTCGCGACCGCCGCCGCCAACGGGCCGAGGTTCAACACGACCTTGCCGTCGCTCGTCGTGAGGGCCTCGTCCTTCCTCCCGGTCAGCGCGTTGACGACCTGGTCGTGCGCCCGCTGGTTGGCGAACCGCCAGACCTGGTCGAACTGATCGGACTCGAGGATCTTCAGCGTCGAGGTGTGCACGAGCTGTTCCGAGCCGGCGGCAATCGGGGCGGCCAGGAACTTGAGCCGCTTCGGGAGCGCGGACTGCGCCCGCTTCTGCACTTCGAGCGCGGCGACGACTTCGGTGCTGACCCTGGTCGCCACCGCTTCTCGCACCGCGGGATCCTTCGAGAGGGGCGCGACGGTATCGACGTAGCGCGACGGGTCGAGCACCAGGTTGCGCACCCAGACCGTCATCCCGGCCAGTGGCAGCAGGAGGGATGCGATCACGATCAACGTGATCGAGGTGATCGCCCGGCCCCGGTGACGCACCGGCTCGTCCCTCGGCGGTTCCGCCGTCTTGGTCGTCCCGGCCGACTCGGTGCTCTTGGTCAAGGATTCATCGGCCACCGTGGCACCTCGTCTGTCGCGAAAGGAATAACCCGCCCAGGCCCTCGGCCTGATTCAGCACCATCATGCTCCACCGTTCGTGGTCGATCCGTGACACTCCGCGAGGAAGCGGGTACCGTGCGTCGCAATTCCACATTCCTTCTAGAAGGGCATTCCCCCATGGTTGCATCTGACTTCGGTACCGGACAGGTCTTTCTGTCCATGGTCTGGTTCTTCTTGTTCTTCATCTGGATCTGGCTACTGATCTCGGTCTTCGGCGACATCTTCCGCAGCCAGGACCTCGGCGGCGTCTCGAAGTTCATCTGGGTCGTCTTCGTGATCGTGCTCCCGTACCTCGGAGTATTCGTGTATCTCATCGCGCGCGGTCACAAGATGAGCGAGCACGCGCTCGCCGCCGCCCAGGCCAACGACGAAGCCGCCCGTGCCTACATCCAGCAGGCCGCCGGTACAGGAAGCGCGGTAGACGAGCTCGCTCGCCTCGCCGACCTGAAGGAGAAGGGCGTCATCGACGACGCCGAGTTCGCGGCCATGAAGGCCAAGGTCATCGGCTAGTCCGAAGCGACACCTGTTCCACGAGCGAAGCGGCAGCAGCCCCTCAGGGTTGCTGCCGCTTCGCCCGTTCACGAGCCCGGACGACGGGCCGACGGCCGGAGGTCGAGACCCGTGACCGCAGTGAAACCCACGATGGAGAGCGCCGCCAAAGCGGTGATCGTCACGCTGACCGCTGCGCAGTTCGTCATGGTCCTCGACTCGTCGGTCATGAACGTGTCGATCGCGACCGTGGCGAAAGACGTAGGTACGACGGTCACCGGGATCCAGACCGCGATCACCATGTACACCTTGGTCATGGCGTCGCTCATGATCACCGGCGGGAAGATGGGCGCGATTCTCGGCCGCAAGCGAGCGTTCACGATCGGATGCGTGATCTACGGGTGCGGATCATTCACGACCGCGATCGCGCCCAACCTCCCGGTGTTGCTCTTCGGCTGGTCGTTCCTCGAAGGTGTGGGCGCAGCACTCGTCATGCCGGCAATCGTGGCGCTCGTGGCGTCGAACTTCCGGCCCGCCGACCGGCCGAAGGCCTACGGGCTCGTGATGGCGGGGGGTGCGATCGCGGTCGCGGTCGGCCCGCTCGTCGGCGGTCTCTTCACCACCTACTGGTCGTGGCGGTACGTCTTCGTCGGCGAGGTCTTGATCATCGGCGTCGTGCTCTTGCTCAACCGGCGCACTGCCGACACTCCGACCGAGGAGGGCGCCCGCCTCGACCTCGTCGGCACGGCGCTGTCGGCGCTCGGCCTCGGCCTCGTCGTCTACGGAATCCTGCGCTCGGGCACGTGGGGACTGGTGACGCCGAAGCCCGGCGCGCCCACGTGGTTGGGCCTGTCGCCGGCGATCTGGCTCATCCTGGGTGGGGGCGCGGTGCTGTTCGGATTCATCGCATGGGAGCAGCATCGCCGTGACACCGGACGAGCGGCACTCATCGATCCCGCGATCCTGCGGGTCCCGCTCCTGCGCAGCGGGATCACCGCGTTCTTCTTCCAGTACCTGCTCCAGGCCGGCCTGTTCTTCGCGGTGCCGCTGTTCCTGTCGATCGCGCTCGGGCTCTCTGCGATCGACACCGGCCTCCGGATTCTCCCGCTGTCGATCACCCTGGTGATCGCGGCGGTTGGGGTGCCAAAGGTGTTCCCCCATGCGTCACCGCGTCGGGTCGCGCAGATCGGATTCTTCATGTTGTTCCTCAGCCTCGTGGCATTCGTCGCCGCGCTCGACGCCGGCGCGGGACCCGAGATCATCACCTGGCCGATGCTCTTCGCCGGCCTCGGCATCGGCATGCTCGCGTCGCAGCTCGGCGCGATCACGGTGTCGTCGGTGCCCGACGAGCAGAGCGGCGAGGTCGGCGGCATTCAGAACACCGCGTCGAACCTGGGCATGTCGATCGGTACCGCGCTGGCCGGTGCGGTCCTCATCTCCGCCCTCACGGCCTCGTTCTTCACCGGCATCAAGGACAACCCGGCGGTGCCCGACACCCTCACGTCGAAGGCCGAAACCGAACTCACGAGCGGAGTGCCCTTCGTGTCCGACGCGGATCTCGAAGCCGCGCTCGCCGATGCCGGCGTCTCGGAGTCGACGACCGCAGCAGTAGTGGAGGAAAACGCCCAGGCTCGTATCGACGCGCTCCGCACCTCGCTCTCGGTCCTCGCCGTACTGGCACTGATCGCGCTCTTCTTCAGCCGTGGCCTCCCCGCGACCCCGGCCGCGGTCTCCGAGACCGAGCCGGAGGCGGCACGCGATCCGTTGCCGAGCTGAGCTACTCGTCGGGAACCTCGTCGCGGAACGACTCCACCGGTCCCTCTGCCATCTCGGCCAGCCGCGCCTCGATGTCCACCTCCGCGGGAACCGCGTGGCCGCGACGCTCCTCGCTTCGGTACCAGAACGCGGCATTGACCGCGGCCGACGCGGTGATGATCCGACCGAGGAAGTAGGCCCATAGGAGCAGCGACAGCGACACCCCGATCGCGCCGTACGTGTCGGACTTCGCCTGGATTTGGTAGGCGAACCAGTACACCGTCGCGACGTGCAGGAGCTCGGCGCCGATCGCGCACACGGCTGCGCCGGGGAGTAACGCCCACCACGGACATTCCGCGCGCGGCAACCAGAACGAGACCAGCAACCACAGTCCGAACGGAACGGCCAACCAGAGGATGATGCCGAAGATCCCGAGCAAGAAGGATTGCGAGCGCAACCAGCCCACGCCGGCACTCACGAGTAGCGCAAGCGAGATCAACCCGGTAAAGGTCCCGGCGGCTCGCATCGGGCTCCGCAGCTTCGGGATCGGCACCCGCCAGATCAGGCCGTGGGTGATCCGCAGCACTTTGACCGCGGCGCGCGACCCGAGGAAGAGCGCGAAGCCGCTGACGAGTAACGCGGTCAGGCGCTGCCCCCCGCTCAGATTTGCGGCACCCTTCACTGCCCCGGCGATCAGCCCGCCGATCCCGACCGTGTGTGACCACGCGGTGGCACTCCCGTCGGCGGCCTCCGAGGCGTATCCGAATGCGACCACGACGAAGAACACGAACGGCACCAGGAACAGGAAGATCCGGAAGGCCACCGCGGCCGAGAGGACTCCGCCACCGGTCGCGACGTCGCGTTCGAAGGCCCGGAAGACGGTATCGATGACCCGCGAACTCGGCCGCGCGTCCTCGAGGCGCACGCGAGTGGAAACGATGCGTTGTTGCAGTTGGTCACGCTGACGCCGAAGCCGCGAACTCAGCGAGCGCTCCTCCGCGTCGGCGATCAGTGGCACATCGGAAGGATCATCGGTTCCGGGGGTGTCCACCTGGTCCGAGGTGCCGCTCACCCCTCGTCCTCAGGTTCGACGCGATCCTTCAACTCGTCGCGAATCCGTTCGTGCCCGATGTTTGCCACCAGCACCGCCACCACGCTCACCAGGTAGAGCTGCCCGAACAGCGCTTCGGAGACCGAGAGCATCCGGCCCAGGTTGGCGCGTGAAGTCAGGTCGCCGTAGCCGAGCGTCGTCATCGTCACGAAACTGAAGTAGATGAAGTCGACTGGGCCGGCGGAGTCCTTCTGCACGAAGAAGGGTTGATCGACCATATCGATGATCCGATAGACGTACGCGAAAAACATCCCGGCCAGCAGATAGACGCACAGCGATCCGGCCACGGTCGCGAGATCGATCCGCTGGTGCGCGAGGAGTCGCCTGATGATCACGGGCGGGCCGACGACCGCGAGCATCGCACCGGCGATGCCGGGACCGATCGACTCCCGATCGAGCACCACTGAGAGTCCGGCAAGAACAATCGCCACCGCCACGAATCCGGCGGCGAGCGTCATTGAGCGTGACGACACCTGCGACGCGTGCAAGATCACCATCAACGTCACCGACTGGACCACGACGACGATCAGCGCGCCGATCTCGTGGTCACCGATCAATGCATAGGCGATGATTGACGCGACGATGAGGCCCGCGGCGAGCAGGTAACGATCCTCGAGGCGCGGCATCGGCTGGGTGCTCAGCACCTTCGGTCGATTCACCCCGGCATCGTATGACACCTCCATCCGTCAACCGCACGGCGGAAGTGCGCGGGATCACCCGGCGGCCGCGGCGGCGGTCCCGAGGCACCGAGCCTGCAAGAATCGCCCCCGATGCCCGACCTGACCCCCCACGAGATCCGCGTCCGGACCCGGCCGTACCCGGCAACCCCCAACGGCATCACCCCAACCGCGCGCCGCACCGCCGACCTCGGCCTCGGAGTGTTGAGCCTCTCGGCGCGCGCCTTCCGGGGCGCGATCGATCAGTTCCTGCCCGACCCTGCGGCCGGCGATCCCCGGAACCCGTCGGCGGTCCGTCAGCTCGGCCGGGCCGCGACCGGGGTCGCGCTCGTTGCCGAGCAGCACGCACTTGATGCCGCCGAGGCCATCGAGCACCTCACGCAGGCCAGCTGGGACCTCGCCCGGCGGGTGCCGATCCTGCGCGATGCACTGGTCGGCGTCGACGCCTCGATCGCCCGGTGGTCCGATCGTGGAGACATCGAGCAACTCCGACGCGAAACCGCGGTCACCGATTTCGTCGCCCAGCTGCTCCCGGCGATCTTCGACACGCTCCTCGAACGGGTCGACTTCGGGGCCATCGTCGCCCGCGTCCCGCTCGCCCAGATCGTCGGCGCGATCGACCTGGGTGCGGTCGTGGAGCAGGTCGACCTCGATGCAGTGCTCGCGCAGGTCGATGTGGATGCGCTCCTCCGTCAGGTGGACGTCGATGCGCTGCTCGAACGCATCGACGTCGACGGTCTCCTCGCCCGCATCGACGTCGATGGCCTCATGTCCCGCATCGACCTCGACGCACTGCTCGGCCGGGTCGAACTCGGGCCGATCGTGGCCGACGTGCTCGACGATGTCGACATCGGGGGCATCGTCCGCGAATCGACCGGTTCCATCAGCGGAGATGCAGTGGACGGGGCGAGGCTCACCGCGATGCGGCTGGACACCTTCGTCGGTCGGGTCGCGGATCGGGTGTTGCTCCGCGGTCGGACCGACCGGAATCCCGTCGACGTCACCGACGATGACGCGGCCCCACCCGATCCTGCCGATGGACCGCCATGAGCCGCACCATCCGCAACGAGCGGGCCGAGGCGCTCCAAGGCGGCCGTGCCGGATTCGTCTCGCGCGTCACCGCCGACGCCATCGACTTCCTCGTGGTTCAGGTCATCTACTTCACGATGCTCATCGGCGTGGCCGTCATCCGATTCCTCATCACCCGGCGCACCTTCAGCGTGGTCGCACCCGACGTCTGGCTCACCGTCATCGCGCAGTGGACCATCGTTGTCCTGTACCTCGGCAGCAGCTGGAGCAGCACCGGTCGCACCATCGGCAAGAGCGTGCTCGGCCTCCGCGTGAGCGGACTCGGTGGCGTCCCCTTGGGTCCGGTGCGGGCCTTCACTCGTGCCGTGTTCTGTGCTTCGTTCTACCCGACGCTCCTCTGGATCCTCGTCAGCCGCCGCAATGCCGCGCTGCACGACGCGGTGCTCCGCACCGAGGTGCTGTACGACTGGCACTCGACACCGACGATCCACCTCACCGACCAGCTGACAACAGATCGGTGATCCAATGACACGCCCCGTCGTACCACTGGCGGAACGCGTCGCCGCCGGGAAGGCCCGCCGGTCGACGGTGCCACGGACCTCGCACGCGGAGTGGTCCGCCCCCGGAGACCGGACCGACCCGGTCGGCCTGATCGAGGCGGCCAACACCGACCGGGTTGCTGAGCTGGTGCCGATCCGGCACGGGCGGATGGCCGTCAGCGCGTTTACCTTCTTCCGGGGTACCGCCGAGATCATGGCGAGTGATCTCGTCGCAACTCCCCGCACCGGGTGGGACGCCCAACTCTGTGGCGATTGCCACCTCTCGAACTTCGGGCTGTACGCCACGCCGGAACGCAACCTCGTGTTCGACATCAACGACTTCGATGAGACCATCCGGGGGCCGTGGGAGTGGGACATCAAGCGACTGGCGACCAGCTTCGAGATCGCGGGCCGAGACGTTGGCCTCGACCGGAAGCCGCGCCGCGCCGCGACCACCCGCGTCCTGCGCTCGTACCGAGAACGACTCTGGGAATACGCGGCAATGAGCCCACTCCAGATCCGCTACGACCGCCGCGACCTTGCCGACATCATCGCGATGGCCCCCGACCGTGCGACCCGGAACCGTCGCCAGGGGATGGCCAAGAAGGCCGGCCGGCGAGGCTCGGACCAGCTCCTCCCCAAGCTCGCAGCCCATGATGGATCCGGCTATCGCATCGTCGACAACCCGCCGGTGGTCTTCCATTCGGACGATCCCGACTGGCAAGAGCTCGTGGCCGACTTCCTCGACCGCTATCGGACGTCGCTCCGACCGGAGATCCGCCAGATCTTCGATCGCTACCACTTCGCCGATGCCGCGATCAAGGTCAGCGGCGTCGGCAGCGTGGGCACGAGATGCTTCATCGCGCTGTTCCTCTCCGACGACGACCAGCCGTTGTTCCTTCAGGCCAAGGAAGCGGGACCATCATCGCTCGCCTGCCACCTCCCAACTGGCGAGACCGCCGACGAAGGCGAGTCGATACTGCAAGGCGAACGCGTCGTCGTCGGACAGCGCATCATGCAGTCGGCCAGCGACCTGCTGCTCGGCTTCGCGCGCTCCGGCCGGGGGCGGGACTTCTACGTGCGCCAGCTGCGGGACATGAAGTACTCGGTCGAGCTGGCCGAGGCCACGCCCGAGGAGTTGGTGCTGTACGCCGACTACTGCGGCTGGGTCCTCGCTCGAGCCCACGCCAGCTCCGTGGATGCGGCCACACTCGCCGGTTACCTGGGCCGGGGAACCCAGTTCGACGAAGCGGGCGCCGACTTCGCGACGGCGTACGCCGACCAGAACGAAGCCGACTACTCGGCCTTCACGGCGGCAATCGCCGACAGGCGTATCGACGCAGTCACCGAAGTCTGAACCTCGGGTAGCTTCCGCGGATGTCCTGGCCCCGCGGGTTGCCCGAGATCGGCGTCGATCTCACCGACCGCCAAC
>JANLRZ010000215.1:0-1716 GCA_031362155.1 Acidimicrobiia bacterium
CTCGTCGAGATCGTCGGTGGAGAACCCCGTGGTGCCCACGATCGTGTGGACATCGTGGGCCGCACACCACCGAATGTTCTCCCGGGCCGCATCGAGCACCGTGAAGTCGACCGTCACATCGGTGGCGGCATCGACCAACGCTGCCGGCGCGTCGGCGATCACGATGCCGGAGTTCGCCACCGTCTCGCCGGCATGGAAGGGATCGACCGCGGCAACGAGTTCACAATCGGGCGCATCCATGATCGCCTCGCACACGGTGGCGCCCATGCGCCCTCCACCACCGAAGACGCCCACTCGAATCATCCGAGGAGACTACTGATGATGACCCCCTTCCCTGCCGGACGTCGACGCGAGAGACTCCGTCCATGGAGTTCGAGTTCCGCCTCGTCGCCACCGATGACCTCCCGACGATGCACCGGTGGCTCAACGATCCCGCGGTCGTGAAGTGGTGGGACGGCGACGACGTGAGCTGGGACGGCGTCGTGCGCGACTACGCACCCGACCGTGAGCCCGACTCCCAGGAGCACTACATCGCCGCGCTCGACGGTGAGGACGTCGGCTGGATCTCGTGCGGGCCCGTGGCCGACTGGCCCGACGAGTCGATCGAATGGAGCGACCTCGGCGCCGACGAGTGCGTCGGCGGCATCGATTATCTCGTCGGCGATCCCGACCGGCGCGACCAAGGGGTGGGCTCGGCGATGATCCGCGCCTTCGTGCGTGACATTGCGTTCGGCGAACATCCCGACTGGACCCAAGTTGGCGCCGACCCCGCCGAGGAGAACGCCGGATCGTTGGGCGCATTGGCGAGCATCGGCTTTCGCCATCTCGGCACCTACGGCGACGACGACGGCCGCTGGCACGTCATGGTCATCGACCGCGACGAGGTGTGACCGCGCCGGTGTGACCACGCCGGTGTGACCGCAGACGTGTGATCAGGCGGCGAGATGGTGCTCGAGGTCGGCGACCTCGAGCGGACCGACCACCGACAGCACGTGCTCGTCGGTCGCGAACACCCGGTCGATCGTGCGGCGCAGGTCGTCGACGGTCACCGCGTCAACCGCGGCAACGATCTCGTCGACGTTGGGCACCTCGCCGAGGGTGAGCAGGCCCCGCCCGAGCCGATGCATGCGACTGGAACTGGTTTCGAGGGCCAGCGTGGTCGCACCCTTGAGGTGGCCCTTGGCCGCCATCAGTTCGGATTCGGGGATGCCGTCGGCGACGAGCCGGGCCAGTTCGGCGCGGATCACGTCGAGCGTCTCCCCCACCCGGTCAGGCGCAGTGCCGGCGTACACCGACATCGAACCGATCGACTCGTAGGCGGCCCGGTAGGCGTAGACCGAATACGCGAGCCCGCGCCGCTCGCGGATCTCCTGGAAGAGGCGGGACGACATCCCCCCACCAAGCACCTGGTTGACCACCGACAGGGCGTAGCGGTCCGGGTCGTCACGCGCAATCGAACGCAGCGAGACCACCAGGTGCGCCTGCTCGGTGGCGCGGTACTCCCCCGTCGAGCGGGCGATCGGCGGGAACCCGTGCATCTGCCGGACCGGACGAGTACCGACCGATTCGGGAACCCGACCGGCGAGATGCTCGGTCACCATCCGATGGTCGAGATTCCCGGCCGCCGCGATCACCACGTTGCTCGGCACGTAGTGCTCGGCGTGATACTCGACGATGGAATCGCGCGACATTGCGCCGATCGATTCACGCGTGCCC
>JANLRZ010000231.1:0-2341 GCA_031362155.1 Acidimicrobiia bacterium
CCGTGATCGATGCCGAAGATGTGTGACGTCTCGAGTTCGCGCAGGCAGTGCCCACCCTTCCGATCGGCGTTGTTGGCGAGAACGTCGAACACGGCGAACCGCATGAAGTCGTCGACGTGGTCTTCGAGCAACGTGAAGTAGTGCTCGTCGGGATCGTGTTCGACGAAGCGCTGCACCGAACCGATACCAAAGGGACCATCACGGAGCACCGTGTGCGGAATCAGCCCCCAACCCAGCGCCTCGCTGAGCCGGTACGACGCATACTCACGCCGACACAAGGTGCCGTCGGGGAAATCCCACAACGGCCGCTCGCCTTGCTCCGGTTTGTACACCGCGAGGGTCTGCACATCGTCGCGTTCGACGGTCACCAGCAACGCCGCATTCGAAGACCACGCCACTCTCCCGACGACCTCGATCTCGCCGTGGGCGATGAGGTCGGCCGGGGCCTCTGGGTTCAATTCCACCGCGGACAGATGTGGCCCGCAGGATCCATCGGAAACTCACACAACTGGCACGCGGGCCGCCCGCCGGCCACCGCGTCGGTGCCACGTTGGGCCATGGCGCGCACCTGGGCGCGAGTCGCGAAGATGCGCGCGACGTACCCGTCGGAGTCTTCGTCGCTGACGTCGTCGTCGTCCTCGTCTTCGGCGTGCTCGCGCAGCTCGATGAGCACCATGCCGCGGTCGGGTTCGTAGCCGAGGCCGATCATGCGGGCCCGGAACAACGGCACCGCGGGCTCGGAGACGCCGGCCGCGCTCGGATGCATCGAGATGCTCTCGCCGGGAGGCTCCGGGTGCTCCAACGCGATGCGATCGAGGAAGGTCACGGCTTCGTGCGCGAGCAGTGCCACTTGCTCCTTCTCGACCAACACGGTCAGGCGATTGCCGCCCTTGTCGGCCTGGAGGTAGAAGACGCGCGCACCGGGTTCGCCGATCGCCCCGGCGCCGAGCGAATCGACGGTGTCGAGTTCGATGATGCTCATGCGTCGACCTGCTCGGTCTCCGCCCCGGGCTCGACGGCATCAGCGTCGGACTCAGCGGCGTCGGTGGTTGGTGCGGGGATGAACTCCGCGAGCGATCCGGTGTCGTTGCATTTCATCAACATCGCACCGTGCGCGCCCAACGAGAAGACCGAGACCGACGCCGGTGACACGTTGATGCGTTGGAACAGATCGAGATGCACGCCGGTGAAGTGTGCAATCGCCGCCTTGATCGGATCCGCGTGCGACACGACCACGATCAACGAGCCGGCATGGTCGGCGACCAGGCCTTCGAGTGCCGTCACCATCCGCGACTGCATCTCCGCGATCGACTCGCCATTGGGGAATCGCGCGCGCGACGGTGCGCGTTGCACCGTCTTCCACAGATCGGTCTTGGCCAGCTCTGCGATCTCGCCACCGGTCCACTCGCCGTAATCGGCTTCGATCACGCCATCACAGGTCTGCACGGCCACGTCGTGGTGTTCGGCGATGTGCGCGGCGGTTTGTTGCGTGCGCTCGATCGGGCTCGCATAGATCGCGGCGACGGGGAGATCGGCCAAACGAGCGGCCGTCGTACGCGCCTGCTCGTTGCCGAGTTCGGAGAGGTCGATACCTGGTGCCCGCCCCGAAAGCTTGGGGCCGGTCTCGGCCGTGACCGCATGGCGAACCAGGATGAGCGTCGTCGGGGAGGTCACCGCCCGATCGTACCGGTGGAACGCCTCCGACCTCTCGGCGCGGTCTCGGGGTCTCCCGCCGGTACATTGCGGTGATGACCGACCAGCCCATTGGCATCCATCGCGGCGGCCCGCCCGAGACCATCCTCCCGCCGGAGCCGAGCGATGTGCTCGCCGCGCTCGCGACCGCGGCCGGTGAACCCGACCTCGACACCCGCCGCGCCCAATTGCGAGCGATCGCGACCAGCCGACCGCGGTGTTGCACCGCGTGGGCGGCATTGGGCGACAACGCTCGCGACGACATCGAGGCCTACGCCTACTACCGCGTCGGATATCACCGCGGGCTCGACCAGTTGCGGCAGTCCGGATGGCGGGGCTCAGGCTACGTGCGGGGATCCCACCCCGAAAACCGGGGGTTTCTGTCGGCGCTCGACGGCCTGCGCCGAGTCGCGGCGGTCATCGGCGAAACCGACGAGGCCGATCGATGTGCCGAATTTCTCTACCAGCTCGACCCTTCCGGGTTTTCGAGCGGTCAGGGCTAATCTCGACTGACACCACGCAGGCGAGAGGAACGCATGAAGCGCGCGCTCATCACGGGCATCACGGGGCAGGACGGGCGGTATCTGAGCCAGCTCCTGACATCGAAGGGCTACCAAGTGTTCGGCCTCATCGCCGGCCAGGCGAACCC
>JANLRZ010000233.1:0-10344 GCA_031362155.1 Acidimicrobiia bacterium
CCACCCCCACCGTCTCGGGGCTCGCCATGCCGCCCTGGACCCGGTCGGCGATCGCCGCCTCGAGGTCCCGCTCCTCGCGATCCTCCTCGATGACCTCGAGTCGGTACCGGAGGTCGAGCAGGTACACGTAGAGCAAGGTGAACGCGAGCACCCCGATCCACAGCGCCAGCGCCATGGTGCCGTGGATCTCGGCGTCGAGCTCGGGGTTGAAGACGGTCGCCTGCTGGTGCAGCGTGCGCCACCACGTCACCGAGAAGTGGACGATCGGCACATCGACGAACGCGATCAACGCGGCGATGGCGTTGCGCTTCGCGGCGCCGACCGGATCCGCGGCCGGAATCCGCCGCAGCGCGCAGTACCCGAGGAAGAGGAAGAACAGCAGCGCGGTACTCACCAGGCGGGCATCCCATGCCCACCACACGCCCCAGACCGGACGCCCCCAGATCGAGCCGAGCGCCAACGCCAGCCCGGTGAAGATCACGCCGAGTTCGGCCGACGCGCCCGCCAGTCGGTCCCACACCTGGGCCCGGGTGCGAGGGATCAGGAACAGCGCCGAGGCCGTCGCGGTCACGAAGAACGCGAGGTAGGCCAGCCACGCCGACGGCACGTGCAGGTACATCACCCGCTGGGCATCACCCTGGATCTCGTCGGCCGGTGCGCCCCACAGACCGAACAGCGCGAGCGCGATCAGTGACACGACGGTCAACCAGCCGATGACCTGTCGCAGCACGGGCAGGAGCAACTGGTCCCGGTCGGTCTCGAGCGTCGTCTCCCGGTGACCCAAGGGTGTGGTCGTTGTCATGTTGCCTCCTCCCACAGGGCATCAAAGGCCAGCACGCCGATGGCCGAATACAGCACCGCGAACACGCTCAGCATCCCGACCCAGGGCCACGCATCGCCCGGAACGCCGGCCAATCCGTCCTCGAACGCCCTGGTCGCCCCCAGCATGACCGGGGCCAGCACGGGAAGCAGCAACAGAGGCAACAGCGTCTCGCGGAGCCGGAGCCCGGCCGCCAGAACGCCGTAGAGGGTACCGGTGGCTGCCAGTCCGATGGTCGCGGCCAGCGCGGTGATCAGAATCACTCCCAGACCGTGCATTTCGACGTCGTAGAGCACGATGACGCCGATCCCGAGCACCACTTCGAGCACGAGGAGCTGCACGGCGATGGCGCACGCTTTCCCCAAGAAGATCGCCGACCCGTCGAGCCCGGCAATGCGCAGGCCGTCTCGTGCTCCATGGTGGGTCTCGATGGCGAACGCCCGGCCGACGGCGAGGAGCAAGGCGAGCAGCACCGCGATCCAGAACAGGCCGGGCGCGACCCGGGCGAGGATCCCGCGATCGGGGTCGAGCGCGAACGCGAACAACAACACCACGATCATCCCGAACGGGATCACCTGCCCGAGCGTGACCCGCGAGCGGGCCTCGATGCGCAGGTCCTTCCCCGCCACGAGCACCGCTTCGCGCCAGAGATTGGTCTCGGTCATGACCCGGCCTCGATCACCGGCGCCGGTGCATCGTCAGTCACCGGCCACACCTGGCCACCCTCGACGCGCACTTCGCGTGACGCGAGCGGGCGGGCGATCTCCAACTCGTGCGACACCATGACCACGGTCCGCCCTTCGGAGGGTGCCTCGCGGATCACGTCGGCCAACACCGCGCGACCGAGGGCATCGAGACCCGCGTGCGGTTCGTCCAGCAGGAGCAGGTTGGGGGCACGAACGAGCGCGACTGCCAACGCGAGACGCCGGCGCTGGCCGGCCGAAAGCCCGCGGTGCACCACGTGCGCGGCGTCGGCCAACGCGACCCGATCCAGCGCTGCCGCTGCGTCGGTCTCGGCTCGGCCCGACGCCCGGGCAAAGAACGCGACGTTCTCGGTCGCGGTGAGGTCGTCGTAGCAGTAGGTCTCGTGACCGACGAGCGCAAGGTGCCGGCGCGCCGAGCGACGGTCGGTGAGCAGGTCGACGCCGAGGACCTCCGCCGATCCGGCGTAGGGGGCGACAAGTCCGGCCAGCAACCGGAGGAGGGTGGTCTTGCCGGCACCGTTCGGGCCGGAGACGAGCACCACTTCTCCCGGTTCGACGTCGAGATCTGCGCCCGCGAGTGCGGGGAATCGACCCAGCAGGCAGACCACCGAGCGAAGTCGAACGACGAGGGACACACCGAGCCTCCGGGCCCCGGGACCGGGGCTGAAACAGCTTCGAAAGTGTAGGAAGCCGGGGAGAAAGCGGTCGAACCGAGTGCCATCCTCTACCGTCGGGCGATCCGCTCAGGACAGGAGCCCTCTCCGCCGTGACCACCGCCTCCTACGCCGACCGCGTGGCTCGTCAACGCGACGACGTCCCCGGGATCTACGGCACCGTCGACTTCTCCATCGTGCCGGAGCGATTCGACCGTGAAGCGGCGGTCACCGATCGACGATTCGCCCAGATCCAGAAGCCGGTTCGGAGAGTGTTCGCGAACCCGGCGTTGATGGAGACGATCCAGAACTACACGATGACCGGGGACCGGGTGGCAGACGCGTACGCCGCGCTCATCCCGGCGCGGGGTTTCCGCACCCTCGTGGACATGCTCGACACGGCCTGCGAACGCGGCGTGGAGCAGGTCGAGGACGCTCCGGCCGAACTCGTCGCGTTCATCCGGGCCATGGAGGCCACGCCCGAATGGGTCGACCTGGCCCTCGTGGCGGAAGGGGCCCGCGCCGAGCGGATCCCCATGGCCGCAGCCACCCCGTTCGCGATTCGCGGCGCCTTCCTCGCGACCTTTCTCAACAAGTACGCGGCGCTGCCCATGACCATGACCGGCACGCTGTCGGACGAAGCCGCGGCCAAGCGGGTCTTCGAAACCGCGAGCTTCTTCACTGCCTCCACTTTGCCCGGCGCGCTCGACCGGTTCGGCAAAGGTTTCCAGGCCGCGGCCAAAGTCCGGCTCATGCACTCGATGGTGCGCTTCCATCTCTTGAACTCGGGCCAATGGGACGTCGCCACCTACGGCATCCCGATCCCCCAGGTCGATCAGATGCCGGCGGGGCTGATCGGCGTCTTCATGATGTCGGCGCGACTGCTCGCCAAAGGCCAGACCGAGTTCTCGCGTGAACAACAGGCAACCGTGGAACTCGCGCGGTACCGCTGCTTCCTCCTCGGCCTCCCCCAGGAGTTGCTCGGCGAGACACCCCAGGAGATCGTCGACCTCCTGATGGCTCGCCACGTCTCCCTGCGCGACGAGTACGACGACGAAACCTGCGGCGCGTTGGTGCGCGGCACCCTCGATGCCAACCTGTTCGATCGTTCGACGCTCACCGGTCGGGTGCACACGTGGCTGGAGAACGGCTTCTCGCGGTTCGTCCTCATCAAGAGTTTTCTCGGCGGCGACACCCGACGCGCCGCCGAGATCGGCATCGATTACGGGCCGCAGCAGAAACTCGCGGCGGCCATCGCCGCCATGGTCGTCGCGGGCACGTCCACGATGTACACCGTGGGGCTTCGGCTCCCCATCGTCTCGGGCTGGGTCGACCAGCACCTCAACCGAAAACTGGCGCGATTACTGGAGATGTACGGGCATGCCGATTTCGTGACCGACGCCGACCGCTACACGGTCGGGGTGGTCCCGAAGGGCTGAAACCAGCCGCTACCGTGCACTGGGTGCGCCGCACCCTCAATGCCATCGGTCGGACGCTCATCGTGGGCGGGACCCTGCTGCTGCTCTTCGTGGCGTACCAACTCTGGGGCACCGGCCTCTATACCGATGCCCAGCAGGCCTCGCTGCGGAGCGACCTCCGCACGACCATCCGCGAGGCGCACCGAGCCCAGGTCCCGGTTTCGGGCACCACCACGACCACTCGTCCGGCGGCGCCACCGCCCGAGGGCGACGCAGTCGGCTTCATCAAGATTCCCAAGATCGGCGTGGACGACGTGGTGGTGCAGGGCATCAGCGTTCCCGACCTCCGCAAGGGTCCTGGCCACTATCCCGACTCCCCGATGCCCGGTCAGCTCGGCAATGCCGCGATCGCCGGCCATCGCACGACCTACGGGGCACCCTTCAATCGCCTCGACGAGCTGGTACCCGGAGACCCGATCATCGTCATCACCCCGGCCGGAACCTTCCGCTACGTCGTGACCGAACAGCTCATCGTGAACAAGACCCAGGTCGAGGTGCTCGATCCGACCCCCGATGCCACGCTCACGCTCACCACGTGTCACCCCAAGTACTCCGCCCGTCAACGACTGATCATCAAGGCGCGCCTCGACCTGCGCGAGAGCCCGAAGCCGGTCAAGCCCCATCCGTCGACCATCCGTTCCTCCACCGATCCCGGCCGACCGGCCGTCGACGATCTCAGCGGCTCGAGCGAGTCTCGGGTTCCGGTCATCTGGTCGGGCCTGATCGCCGCGGCGATCGGCCTGGGCTGGTGGGCACTGTTCCGCCGCCGTGCGGTCTGGTACGTCTGGGTCGGCGGCGCGATCGTGTTCCTCGGCGCCTACGCGATGTTCTGCTACTACCTCGAGCGGGTCCTGCCGCCCGGCTTCTGACGACGCCGCGGCGCGCTCACGATGAGCTGCCGCCGAGCACCTCGGCCAACTCGCGCATACCGTCGGCGAAGGGCACCGCCGCGACGAAGCCGAGTTGCTCCCGCGCCCGGTCCGGCGAGGCGAACACGTGGCGAACATCGCCGGCCCGCCACCCACCCACGATCTCGGGCCGCGCCGCGCTCGGCCCGAACGCGTCGGCCAGCGCGTCGGCCATGTCGAGGAGTCGGCGAGGCTCATCGCTGGCCACGTTGAACGCGCCCGGCACCGCCGCTGCCAACGCGAGCACGTTGGCGTGCGCGACGTCGCTGACGTGCACGAAGTTACGAATCTGGCCGCCGTCCTCGAACACGCGCGGCGCTCGACCTGCGCCCAACGCGTCGGCGAAGATCGCCGAGACCCCCGCGTACGGGGTGTTGCGCGGCATCCCCGGGCCGTAGACGTTGTGATAGCGCAACGCGGTCACCGTCACGTGCGGATGTTCACGTGCGAACGCGAACGCGAGGTGCTCCTGGGCCAGCTTGGTAGCCGCGTACACGTTGCGAGGATCCGTCGGCGCGGATTCGGGAACCGACTCGGGAACCAGGTCGACACCGCACTGCGAGCACCGCGGTTCGAACCGGCCCGCGTCGAGGTCGCTCGGCGCACGGGGCGGGGCCGGCACGATGCCATGCTCGGCGCATCGATATCGCCCTTCGCCGTAGACGACCATGCTCGACGCGAGCACACACGGACCCCGAAACTGCGCCCGATGCATCGAGGTCAGCAACGTTGCCGTACCGAGATCGTTGTCGGTGACGTACCCGATTGCGTCGTTGAAGTCGACCCCCAGCCCGACCTTCGCGGCCTGATGGCACACCGCGTCGGCGCCGGCCAGCGCGGCGTCGAGCGCATCGAGGTCGGTGACATCCCCCACCACTGCGTCGGGATCAACCGCGGGCCCGGCCAAAGGCTCGGCCAAAGGCTCGGCCCGATCGAACACCACCACGTCGTGACCATCGGCGCGCAGCGCCGTGCCGATGTGCGTGCCGATGAATCCGGCACCACCGGTGAGCAGGACCCTCATACCGCGGGCTCGCACGGGAGCCGAACGGTGAATCGCGCTCCGCCGTTCTCGTTCTCCACGGTGATGCGCCCGTGATGCGCTTCCACGAACCCGCGGGCGATCGCAAGACCCAGACCGGCGCCACCACCGGTGCGGGCCGGGTCCGATTGGAAGCCGACCTCGAAGATCCGTTCGACGTCATCGAGGGGAACGCCGCCACCGGTATCCAGGATCGACACGTACGCGTCGCCGGCGGGTTCCGAACCGGCGAGCACCATCACCGAGCCGTCGGTGGGCGTGTGCCGGATCGCGTTCTCGAGCACGTTGCGCAGCGCCCGGAGCACTTCGGGCGTCGAGACGAGAACCGCGGGGCTCGGGCCCTCCACCCGACCCTCCAGCCGAACGCCCTTCGCCTCGGCCACGGGGGCGACGCCGGCGATGGCATCCGAGACGAGGTCGCCGAGCGACACCTGCTCGAGTTGGAGCCGCAGCGCGCCGGCCTGGGTCCGACTCAACTCGAACAAGTCGTCGACGAGGGCGGTCAACCGGTCGGTCTCGGTGCGCAGCGTCGCGTGGAACCGCGCCACCGTCGCCGGATCCGAGACCACGCCGTCTTCGAGCGCTTCGACCATCGCGCGGATCGCCGCGAGTGGTGTCCGCAGATCGTGTGATACCCACGCCACCAGTTCGCGCCGGGATTCCTCGACGGCCTGCTCCCGCCGCCGCGCCTCGGCCAGGCGTTGTTCCATCAGTTCGAGTTCGTGGGCGAGCCGGACCAACTCCGGTGGACCGGAGATCGGGGACGACCCAACGCCTCGGTCGAGATCCGGCTGGGACTCGTCGCCGATCCGGCGGGTCACGGCGACCAGCGTGGAACTCATGGCAGCCACGCGACCGCCGAGGAGGATCGCCGCTGCGATCCCAACCGTCGCCACCGCGACCAACACGATCTCGACGACCACGAGGTCGTGGCCGGAAATGAACATGGCCTTCGCCGCGGCCAGGACTCCGAGCGCGATCGCGGCCACGAGCACCAACGCCAACGCCGACACCTGCACCGACAGGGCGCGACCTCGCAACAGCCGGAGCAGCGGCCATCCGAGGAGGACGACCACCGCCGCCGCACCAATCGCGATGCCGACCAACTCGGCGCCGTCCGACGCGGGCATGGCCGTGGCCGCGGCCACGCCAGCCGTGGCCGCCAGACCGACGACCAACACCACCAGTGCGTTGCGCAGTGGCCGGTTCATGGGTCCCACCGGTAGCCCACGCCCCACACCGTCACCAGGTGTTCGGGTTCCGAAGGGTTCGCCTCGATCTTCTCCCGTAACCGTCGCACGTGCACGGTCACGGTTGCCGTGTCACCGAAGCTGTACCCCCACACCCGCTCGAGCAGTTCTTCGCGGGTGAACGCCCGTCGGGGCGAACGAGCAAGCTGCACCAACAGATCGAACTCGCGTGCAGTGAGCGCGACCAGTTCGCCCGCGATGCTCGCCTCCCGCGCCGGGAGGTCGATGTGGACGCCACCGGTATCCAGGGACTCCACACCGAGGCCGTCGGGCACGCCGATCGCCACCGCCCGCCGCAGCACGGCCCGCACCCGAGCCGTGAGTTCGCGCGGCGAGAAGGGTTTGACCACGTAGTCGTCCGCACCGAGTTCGAGGCCCAACACGCGATCTTCCTCGTCGCCCCGAGCCGTCAGCATGATCACGGGGACGGGCGCACGGGCACGGAGTCGGCGACAGACTTCGAGTCCGTCCATGCCGGGCAGCATCAGATCGAGCACCACGAGGTCCGGCCACCGACGCGCGGCCTCCTCGATCGCGTCGCGACCGTCGGCCACCGCGACAACATCCAGCCCATCGCGTTCGAAATAGCGCACGACGACTTCCGAGATCGTGGGGTCGTCTTCGACCACCAACACCCGCGGCGCTTGTTCCATCACCATCGGGACCGTACCCCCACCGCGAGAAGCACCGTGACCGCCACTTGCGCCGCGAACCAGACGCGGGCGGACCGCATGCGCGGCGCGAATGCGGCCGTCGCGGCCACCATCCATGGGAAGAAGGGGAGCCAGATACGTTCGACTTCACCTTTGGCCAAGCCCGAGACATTGGCGATCAGCACCGCACCCAACCCACCGGCGACGAGCACCGCCAGCAGCGATCGCCGCAACCGAGTGAACGCGACCACCGTGGCCGGGCCGACCGCGAGCAGCACCACCGCCAGGTTGCCGACGAGGAAGTATTCGTAGGGCCGGCGACTCGCGACGCCGACGGCGTACCGCTCCCGGGTCGCGGCGAGTCCGTCCCACCACACGAACCCCGTCCCCAGGGTCACGGCGGCGACACCCACGACACCGACCCCGGCGGTCAGTACCAGCGGCCGCCACGCGCGGCGGGCGACGCCGACCGCGACGGGGATCACCACCATCAGGACCAGCCCGTAGGAGAGGTAGGCCGTGACGACGAACAGCACGCCACCGGCGATCGCGACGCGATCACCCTCGCGTTCGGTGCGACCGGTCGCCACCACCACACACGCGACCGCTGCAGCCGCGACACCGCCGAAGAATGCATCGCCGGAAGACCACCAGATCGCGCTCGGCGCGATGGCCACGAAGGGTGCCGCGAACCGCGCGGCGACTTCACCCGCGACGTCGCGCACGGCCACCAGTACGGCCACGACTCCGAGGCCGCCGCCCAGGAACACCAAGACCGCGTTCGCGGTGACGCCGCCGAGCCCGATCGCGTCGAGCAGCCAGAGCACCAGGACGAACCCCGGCGGGTGACCCTGCGTGTGGATGTTGTAGCTGGGGAGACGCTCGACGAACGTCGAAAGGAACGTGCCGACATTGCCCACGACCGGAACGGTCCGAAGGTACTGACCGGACAACAACGGGGTCGTGAACGCATCGCGCCCCTCGATGAGGGTGAGTGCAGCCGCCCATCCGACGGCACCGAGACCGGCCACCACCAGCACGACCGACCACCGGGCCCGACGGACGAACCACGAGAATCCGACAATCGCGGCGATCCCGACGACCAGTGTGGGAACGACGGTGCCGGGATAGCTCGGATCGTCGAGACCGGTGAGTGGCGGGAAGAGCAACTGCACCTTCGGACCGTCGACCAGGATCCGATGCCCCCAGACGAACGCCCAGGCGATCACACCCCAGGCCGCGAGCAACGCGGCAGTGGCCGCGACCCATTCGCGCGCGCGATGGTCCTCCGGGGCGAAGGCGGGCGCGTCGAGCACCGTTCGAGAGTACTGACACCGTGGAACCCGGCCTCACCACGAGCCTCGAAGTTTCGGGGCTTGTAAGGGGCAGAACACCCCTTCGTGTCGGTCCGGTCGGTACCGTCAGGCAATGATCGATGTGATCCTGCCGGTGCTCGACGAAGCCGCCGCGATTCCGCGGGTCGTGCGGTCGTTGCCCTCCGGGTTCCGGGCCATCGTCGTCGACAACGGCTCCACCGACGACTCCGCCGCGGTGGCCGACTCCGTGGGTGCCCTCGTCGTGAACGAGCCTCGGCGGGGGTTCGGAAGCGCCTGCTTCGCCGGACTGCTGGCCGCGACCACCGACCTGGTTGCCTTCATGGATTGCGACGGCTCGCTCGACGGCGCCGACCTGCCCCGCATTGTCGCGCCGGTACTCGCGGGGACCGCCGATCTCGTCCTCGGCGCGCGCATCGCCGAGCGCGGCGCCTGGCCGCTTCACGCCCGCGTCGGCAACGCCGTGCTCGCCCGTCAGGTCCGTCGGCGCACCGGACTCCGGATTCGCGACCTCGGTCCGATGCGGTCCGCTCGACGCGAGTCGCTGCTGGCACTGGATCTCACCGACCGCCGCTTCGGCTGGCCGCTCGAGATGGTGGTCAAGGCCCACCGCGTCGGCTGGACCATCACCGAGATCGATGTGCCCTACGAGGCCCGAGTGGGCAAGTCGAAGGTCACCGGTACCGTTCGCGGGACGGCACGCACGATCAGGGACATGAGCGCGGTACTGCGATGACCGACGCCACGATCCTGATCTTCGCCAAGGCGCCGGTCGCCGGGCGCGTGAAGACTCGTCTCACTCCGCCGTATTCGCCCACCGAGGCCGCGACCCTTGCGACCGCGGCATTGGCCGACACCTGTGCCGCAGTCCTCGACACACCAGAGGTTGCCCGCGTGCTCGTGCTCGACGGCGACCCCGGGCCGTGGATGCCCGCAGGTATCGACCTCGCGGGTCAGCCCGACGTCGACTTCAACGGCCGACTCCGCGCCGCGTTCTCGGCCGCGACGGGTCCCAGCGTATTGATCGGCATGGACACACCGCAGCTCACCGGCGCCCGTATCCGACGCATCGTCGACGCGCTCCTGCACCCCGGCGTCGATGCAGTGCTGGGACGAACGGTCGACGGCGGTTGGTGGACCCTCGGCCTCCGCGATCCCGGTGCCGCAGTGGCCGCCGGCATCTTCGGCGCGGTTCCGGTCAGCACCTCCGACACCGGTGAACGGCAGCGTCGCGAGTTGGACGCGCTGGGTCTCGCAACCGTCGAGATCGAGATCGAGACCGACGTCGACACCACTGCCGACGCCGAGACGGTCGCCCGCCTCGCGCCCTCCACCCGATTCGCCGGTGCGTGGCGAGCCCTCGGCGCCCGATCCCAACGTTAGGAGTGATCACTCCTACAATCGGCGCATGTCCCCCACCTCCGATCTCGCCCCGGACACCGTGCAGTTCCGCGTCCAGGAACTGGCGGATCATGCCGGCGTTTCGGTCGACACCATTCGCT
>JANLRZ010000253.1:0-44403 GCA_031362155.1 Acidimicrobiia bacterium
AACCTCGTCATGCTCTGCCCCACCCACCACCGCAGCGTCCACGAAGGCGGCTGGCACATCGAACCCGACCACACCGGAAGCTTCACCTTCATCAACCCCCACGGCCGCGTGATCCCCACCATCGACCCACCGATGTGCGCCACTCCCGACGCCGCCATCGCCGGCAACCACACCGCGGGCCACACCATCACCCCCGACACCATCGCCTCACTCTGGGCCGGCGAACCCCTCGACCTCGACTGGACCATGACCGCCATCTTCTACGCCCACCCACCCACACCCCGCCCCCGACCCCACACCGAAACCGAGACCAAGACCGAAACCGAGACCGAGACCGAGACCGACGAGGAGCGTTCCGCGGAACGCATTCACCACACCTAGGGGTGTGAGCGTCGGACACCGACCCGCACACCCCAAGCCCAAAGCGCTCCGCGCCCACCCAAGCGTTCGGCAATGTCACCAGGCGCCATCGTCATCAACTCCGCTCGGGTGCGCCAGACTCTGGCGATGCAGCGCGGCCGCTTCATTGCTATGGCGATCGTCATCCCCATCGCATCGCTGCTGGCGTGCGGATCGTCCTCGCCGTCGGCTGCCACCGACCCAAAGGACGGCCTGCTCGCAACCACGCAGATGCCGAAAGGCTGGCATCCGTACCCAGCCCAGGCCCTGATCTCAAAGACCGATCTGTGCGGCGCTCCCTTTCCCGCCGACATCCCGACTCCACAAAGACAGGCAGCCGCAGCCTGGACGATTGATCCGAACAACGGGCCGATCTTCGGGGAGCGCGTTGAGCAGTACAAGGACGGCTCGGAGTTCCGCGCATCGACGCGCGATGCGTCGAGGTTTCCCTGCGAGTTCGTCCAGGGTGGGACCCGGTGGCGCACGACTGCGGCAGCGCCGCCGCGATCCGGCTCTGGCGGATCCGTGCGGCTGGTCATCAACCAGGACCGGACCGACAGCTTCAACTACGAGGTCGCGATCCCCTTGGGCAGCTCGGTACTCAAGATGGTCCTCAACAGTCGGGTTCCGAACCGGGAACTCCTCGACAACCTCGTGGCGCGCGCGTACCGCCAGTTCGCGTCTGCCAACAAATGAGGACTGGTCTCAACCGCACCCAGGGGCGCGGGAATCACGCCGAAAACCGGCTCAACCGTTATCGACGATGTCCCACTCTTCTATCCAGCCAGCCCCGGTGAGCCTGCACCCCGATCGCATCGGGTGGGACGGGACCATGTCAACGATGACATCCACGCGCTGCTCGTCGATTGGTTCCACCCGAAGCACGAAGGCCTCAGCAGCAGGTGAGTAGCTGGCCAAGGCCGCGTCCTCCGGCGTGTCAAAGACGCGAGGCTCATTCATAAACGCCTCCCTGATCGGACCAGCACGTCTGGTTCGGTCCAGTCCAGCATGGTGCCTCCTCCAAGACAAGGAAGACATGGCTCCGCGCCCACCCAGGCGACACGTCACCTGACGAGGGGCGGGCGCGACCTCACGGCGTCCCGACAGTGGTCAACCTTCGCCACAGGGCACCGATAGCCTCCCCAGGATGCGAGCCACCCCTCGGAGCGCGTGATGGACCGGCGTATTTTCGGAATCGAGAACGAATACGGCGTCACCTGCACTCTGCGCGGCCAGCGGCGGCTCAGTCCCGATGAGGTCGCCCGGTACCTGTTCCGCCGAGTGGTCTCCTGGGGCCGGTCGAGCAACGTGTTCCTCGAGAACGGCGCCCGCCTCTACCTCGACGTCGGCAGCCACCCCGAGTACGCCACACCGGAGTGTGACTCGATCCACGACCTCGTGGTGCACGACAAGGCGGGGGAGCGGATCCTCGAGAGCCTCGTGCAATCCGCGGAGGCGCGGCTACGGGAGGAGGGCATCCGGGGCGAGGTCTTCCTGTTCAAGAACAACACCGACTCCGCCGGCAACTCCTACGGCTGCCACGAGAACTACCTCGTCGAGCGCGACGGCGACTTCGCGAAGTTCACCGACGTCCTGATCCCGTTCCTCGTGTCCCGCCAGGTCTACGCCGGCGCGGGCAAGGTGCTCCAGACCGCACGGGGTGCGATGTACTGCATTGCCCAACGCTCGGAGCACATCTGGGAAGGCGTGTCGAGTGCGACCACTCGCTCGCGGCCGATCATCAACACGCGCGACGAACCGCACGCGGATGCCGAACGGTTCCGTCGTCTGCACGTGATCGTCGGCGACTCCAACATGAGCGAATACACGACCTTCCTCAAGGTCGGCACGATGTCGATCATGCTGCGGATGTTGGAAGAGGATTCCGGTCCGTGGCGGGACCTCACCCTGGAGAACCCGATCCGGGCGATCCGCGAGATCAGCCACGACATCACGTGTCGGCGCCGGGTGCGCCTGGCCAATGGTCGGGAACTCTCGGCCGTGGAGATCCAAGCCGAGTACCTGAACCGGGCGCTGCGGTTCGCGAAACGGCGAACGCTGAGCCCGCTCGAAACCCGGGCGCTGGAGATGTGGGAACACGTCATGACCCACCTCGAATCGGATCCGCTCAAGTTGACCCGCGAGGTCGACTGGGTGATCAAGCACCAACTCATCGAGGCCTACCGGGACAAACACGACTTGGCGCTGACCCATCCGCGGGTCGCCCTGCTCGATCTCACCTACCACGACGTGACCCGGTCCCGTTCGCTCTATTACCTCCTCGAACGGCGCGGTCAGGTCGATCGGATGGTCACCGACCCCGAGATCGATCTCGCCATGGAGCAGCCACCCCAGACCACGCGGGCCAAGCTCCGCGGTGCGTTCATCACCCGGGCCAAAGAACGCAAACGCGACTACACCGTCGACTGGGTTCACCTGAAACTCAACGACCAAGCGCAACGCACGGTGCTGTGCAAGGACCCGTTCAAGTCTGAGGACGAACGCGTCGAGCGCCTGATCGCCTCGCTCTGACGGCCGACCGGCGCCGGTGCGACCGGACCCGGCGGTAGGTTCACCGGATGCCGGCGTTTCGATCTGGGTCTGTGGTGCGAGTCATCAGTGAACGGCCGGGGTTGCAACGCGTCGAGGTCGACCTGGGCTCCGGTCCGGAAAAGGCGTACGTCCTCGACCAGCTCACCGGTCCGGTCGCGCCCGGGGATCCGGTCGTGGTGAACACCACGGCGGTCGATCTCGGTCTCGGAACCGGTGGCTGGCATTTCGTGCACTGGAACCTCGCCCGCGCCGAGTACGTCGTGCCGGGTCCCGGCCACATCCTGAAGGCCCGCTACACGAGCCTCCAGACCGACGTCGGCTCGACCGAGGAGCACCTCGGCGACGAACACTCCGACATGGACACGATCCACGGCATGCCGGTCGTCGCCGCCGCACTGCACAGCCAACTCCCGGCGGTCGCCGCCACGATCCGGCACCTCCGGCCGGATGCGCGCATCGCCTACGTCATGACCGATGGCGCAGCCCTCCCGCTCGCACTGAGCGACCTCGTCGCTCGATTGCAGGCGGGCAAGTTCCTCGACACCACCATCACCTGCGGCCATGCGTTCGGCGGAGAATACGAAGCGGTGTCGGTCTACTCGGCGCTCGCGATCGCCCGGAATGTGGCCGCCGCCGACGTCGCCATCGTGGTGATGGGCCCGGGCATCGTCGGCACGAACACCCGGCTCGGGTTCACCGGGATCGAGGTGGGAGGGGTACTCGATGCGACCACCGGGCTCGGCGGCCGCCCGATCGCCTGCCTGCGAGCATCCTTCGCCGACGGCCGGGACCGCCACCGGGGCATTTCCCATCACACGCTGACCACCCTCACCATCGCGACCCGAAGCCGGGTCGAGGTCCCGATCCCCGCCGTCGGCGAACCCGTCGAAGGTCAGCTCCACGCCGACCTCGACGCCGCGGGGATCACGCAACGCCACACCGTGACCGCCGTCGAGATTCCCGATGTCCTCGCCCTCCTGGCCGATGCCGACCTGCACGTCACCTCGATGGGACGCCCGGCCGCGGACGACCCCGTGCTGTTCCAGTGCGCGGCGGCCGCCGGCGCCGCGAGCGTCAACGATTTCGGATCGGGCATGCCCTAGCCTCGAACCCTCATGGCGGAGCACGACGAGGAAGCGGAGACCGACGCGACCGCCGAACGCGGCGGCGCGGACGCCCCTGATCGCCGGGAGCGACTCCTGAACCTGCTCGCCGCCTTGCTCGAATCGCGGGCCGGTCTGAGCCGGGAGGACCTCGTCACCAACCCCACGCTCGGGTACCCGGCCGGCGCGGCCGCCGCCCGGCGGGCCTTCGAACGCGACAAAGCAACTCTGCGAGCGATGGGCGTCCCGCTCCAAGGCTCCGACGACGGTGAGAGCCGGTACCGGGTCGACCCGAAGGAGTACTACCTCACGAATCTCGAGTTCTCCGAGGACGAACTCGCCGCCCTCCACGTGGCCGTGACTGCCATCGGTCTCGGGAGTTCGGCGGGCGAGGGCGCACTCATGAAGCTTGGTGGTCTCGAAGGCGCCGGCTCGATGCCCATCGCCGAACTTCCCTTCGTCGACGTGCTCGCGCCGCTCTTCGAGGCATCGCGCCGCCGCTGCGTGGTGTCGTTTTGGTATCGGGAGAAGGTGCGCGAGTTCGAGCCGTGGGGGCTCACCTCGAAGTTCGGCAACTGGTACATCGTCGGCCTCGACCATGGGGCGGATGCCATGCGGGTCTACCGCGCCGATCGGATCGACGGCGAGATCACGACCGGGTCCCCGAAAGCGTTCACGGTCCCGAACGACTTCCGCGCCGATTCCTACCTCGAAGATCGACCGTGGGACTACGGCGAAGGGCGAGCGACCGACGTCGTGATCCGAGTCGATCCGGGGTTCGAGGCGGCCTTCGCCGACGCGGTCGGCGCGGGCGCAGTGCTGCACCACGACGCCGACGGCACCACGGTCACGGTGCGAGCCGTCGAACTCCGGGCACTCGTCAACCTGGTCCTCGGGTTCCTCGATCACGTCGAGATCATCGAACCGCCGGCGGCGCGCACCCTCATCATCGACGAACTCGAGGCGTGGAGCCGATGAGTCGCACCGACGCGCCACCACAGCTCGAACGAGTCCTCGCCATGATCCCGTGGCTCGCGACCCACCGCGACGTCGCCAAGACCGAGGTGGCCGAACGGTTCCGCGTGAGCCTCGACCAGCTCGAAGCGGACCTCGCCCTGATCATGATGGTCGGCGTCCCGCCCTACTCACCGGGCGACTACATCAATGTCACCTACGACGGCGACACCGTCGACCTCTGGCTGGCCCCGTACTTCACCCGACCGTTGCAGCTCAGCCCGACCGAGGGCTTGTCGCTCCTCGCGGGTGGGCGCGCGCTCCTCGCGGTCGACGGGTCGGACCCGGCCGGGCCGCTCGCGACCGCGATCGAAAAGCTGGAAGACGCGCTCGGCGTGAGCGGCGTCACCGTGGAGTTCACCACGCCGCCGTTCCTGGCCGAGGTGCGCGAGGCCGCCGCCGCCGGCGTTCGGATCAGCATCGACTACTGGAGCGCGGGCCGGGACGAGCTGACCTCTCGGACCATCGAGCCGGGACCGCCGTTCTTCGCGCTAGGGGAGTGGTACACCGACGCCTTCTGCGTGCTGCGCGGAGAAGCCCGCATGTTTCGGGTCGATCGCATCCGCTCGGTGCAAGCTACCGACCTGACCTTCACCCCGGTGGCCCCTCGATCCGGAGCTGGGGTGTACCACCCGCGCCCGACCGACCCCCGGGTCACCCTGGAACTCCCACCGCAGGCCAGCTGGGTCGCGGAGAGTGCCCCGTCGGAGTCGGTGGAAGACCTCGCCGACGGCTATCAGCGCGTGGTCATCGCCGTGAGCGAGCGGGCCTGGCTCGAACGCATTCTCGTGCAGGTCGGTCCGTCGGCGCGCGTCGTCGACCCGCCGGAGTGGCAGACCATCGGCCGCGCCGCGGCCGAACGCGTACTGACGCGCTACCGAGCCTGAGCACCTCCTGAGCGCGGCCCCGACAAACTGAGGGAGCGGCACCAGTTCGGGGCGCGCAATGACGATTGGTGCGACAACCACGTGCGAGGATGCAGCCAGTGAACCCCGATGACGCCGGTCGTGCGCCGACCGGACCCCCGAGCGCAACCTTGCCGATGCACGACCCGCCCCGGGCCGTCGGCGCCGAGTTTCCCTCGCCGGTCACGCCCGCGGCCGAGAACGACGGCCGGCTCCGGAACTTGCTCGAGTGGGGCGGCATCATCCTCGTCGCGGTCCTGTTCGCACTCCTCGTACGCGGCCTCGCGTTCCAGACCTTCTACATCCCGTCCGAGTCGATGGTGCCCCGACTCGAGACCAACGACCGGGTCCTGGTCAACAAGCTCGCCTACGACTTCCGCGACCCGGCCCGCGGCGACGTCACCGTCTTCCGCACCCCACCCAACGCTCACATCACGGCCATGGACGACCTCGTGAAGCGCATCGTCGGCCTGCCCGGCGAAACCATCGAGGGCCGCGACGGCCATATCTACATCAACGGCACGATCTTGAACGAGCCCTACCTTCCGGCCGGTGTGACCTCCCCCCCGTTCTCGGCCGTGAAGATCCCCGCTAACTCGTATTTCATGTTGGGTGACAACCGCCAACTCTCCAACGACTCGCACATCTGGGGTCCCGCGAACAAGGACCTCTTCGTCGGGCCGGTGTTCGTCACGATCTGGCCGTTGGACCGCATCGACGTCCCCGGCTGGATCTGGGGCATTCCGATCGCGATCGCGGTCGGGTCCATCGTCTTCTTCGTGTTCCGCAAGCGCGACGACGAGGACTAGCTCAGGACGAGTGCCCCGACCATTCACCGATCGCAGCGAGCATGCGGTCGACTCGGTCCGAGAAGACACCGTCGACCCCGTATCGCAACGTCGCCAACAAGTGACGCATCTCCTGGCAGTCCCACGCGAAGGTCGCGACGCCGAATCGGTGAACCAGCGTGACCGTCCCGAGGGTCCAGTCCGAGTGGTGCAGGTTCAGCGCATCGATCCCGGCGTCGGCGAGGTCGGAGGCGTGCCGCTCCAATGCCACCGGTGCGATGCCTCGGAACCCGGGGGAGTGCACCAAGCGCACATCGGCCAGGGCCTCGCGTTGTGATCGCAGCACGTCGAGATCCGGCGAGCAGATCCACAGTCGGGCCGCCGCCCCCGCGCCGGCGGCGCGGGCGACGTCGGCCATCGGGCCGATGACTTCGGGCTGCTTGGCATCGATCGACAGGTCGAAGTCCGTACCGCACTGCTCGTAGAGATCCGCGAGTCGGGGCACGTCGAACTCGGCCAGTTCGGCCGCCGTGTGCTCGGCCACCCGGACCTTGCGCAGCCCGCGACGGAAGGAGGCGTCATGCACCAGCACGACCTCACCGTCGGCGGCCAACCATGCGTCGGATTCCAGGCCGTTCGCGCCCAGTTCCCGGGCCCGATGAAACGCCGCCAGGGTGTTCTCGGGCCGCTCCGCACGGGCGCCACGGTGAGCGAAAGCAATGACCACGGCCGCGATCGTGCTCGCTCGGCCGCCGGTGTGTCGATTCGAACCTCAAGCCACCTCAGAACCCTGCCGATGGCTTCATCGTCAGGAGTTCACAAGGGGCCTTCGAGCGTGACGACAATCCGAGCAAACTGTCCTACCTGCGGCGACGTGCAGCTGAAGGCGAACGACCTGGTCGTTCGCGTCTGCTCCGACGACGAGAGCGGGTCCTACACCTTCCGGTGTCCGTCGTGCGCGGTCGCAGTCGCGAAGGGCGCGAGCAAGCGCATCGTGGATCTGCTCGTCTCGTCCGGCGTGCGGATGGAAGTCTGGCGGCTTCCCGCTGAGCTGTCGGAGCTGCGTACGGGTCCGACCCTGCAACCCGACGATCTGCTCGACTTCCACTTGACGCTCGAGCGAGACGACTGGTTCGCCGATCTCGAGGACCTGGTCCGTCGCTCGATGCCGAACTAGTCGGCACCGACGGCGCTAGCGTCACCACCCATGTCGTCCTCGGCGATCACCATTCTGAGTATTTCCCTGTTCGTTGCGTTCCTGGGCGTGACGCTGCTCATGGTGATCTCCGCGAGGCTCCGTGGCGAAATCGACCTGCTGTTCCGTGCCTTCGACCGGAGCGAGCGCACGCTCGTGCCCCTCGTCGTCGAGGTGCGCACCGACCGGTGCCGGCTGGCCGAACGGCTCGAACGCCTCTCGGACGCCGGACCCGATCCGTACCAGCGGTAGCCTGAACGGCCCCGATACCGACGAGCCCGAAGGAGTCCGATGCCCAGCCTTGGCCCCCTCGAACTCGTGGTGGTCATGGTGGTGGCGCTCCTGGTTTTCGGGCCGAAGCGACTTCCGGAGGTCGGTCGGCAGGTCGGGCGTGGTCTTCGCGAGTTGCGCAAACTCCAGGACACCATTCGGGACGAGATGAACGACATCATGCACACGGACGACACCCCGCCGACGATGATCCCCACGACGCCCATCGGCTCGGCGCCAACCTCGGCCGAACTCACCGCGGGCAGCGTCGATCCGCGCCCGGCACCGGGCGTACCGGCACCTTCGAAGTTCCGCGCGCCGCGGGCCTAGCTCGACATGGTCGCACTCCGACGTCGGCCGCGGAAGCCGAAACGCACGCCCGACGCCCAGATGTCGATGCTCGATCATCTCGGCGAACTCCGCAACCGGATCTTCATCTCACTGGCGGCCGTCCTCGTCGGCGCCATCATCGCGTTCGTCTATTCGAACCAGATCATCGAGTTCCTCGTCGAGTACTACAAAACCGCGTCCAAGGACGGCAAGGCAACGCTCCTCGTGCTGGGTCCCGTCGACGGGTTCGTCGTCCGGTTGAAGGTCGCCACCTACGGCGGCATCGTCCTGGCGCTGCCGATCTGGCTCTACCAGCTCTGGCGGTTCGTCACGCCCGGGCTCAACTCCAAGGAGAAGAAGTACGCGATCCCGTTCGTCGTCTCAGCCATCGTGCTGTTCGGTCTCGGTGCGCTCGTCGCGTTTCTCACCCTCGAACCGGCACTGAAGTTCCTCATCGAGGTCGGCGGACCGTCCCAGACGGCGAGTTACACGTCGGAGAAGTACATCTCGCTGGTCTCACTGATGATCGTTGCGTTCGGGTTGAGCTTCGAATTCCCGGTCGTCCTGGTCTTTCTGCTGCTCGCTCGGGTGATCACGGTCGAACACCTCCAGCATGCCCGCCGCTACGCAATCGTCGGGATCTTCCTCTTCGCCGCCATCATCACGCCGAGCCAGGATCCCTACTCCCTGTTCTTCATGGCGGTCCCGATGCTCGTGTTCTACGAGGGATCGATCCTGATCGGTAGGATGCTCCGCCGATGAGCAACCGCCGCAAGCCTCAACATCGCGATGCCCATGGGGCGCCGATTCGCACTCGGCGCGAGATCTGGATCGCGGTCGCGACCGGGCTCGCGGTCCTGACCGTGTCGATCGTGCTCATCGTCGTCTTCCGCCACCGTCCACCGGAGGCGGTGACCATCCCCGCCCCGACCGCGACCTCGGCCCCCGCCCCGGATGCCAGTTCGACCACGACCACCGTCGCCGGCGGGTCGACCACGACCACGCTCCCCGCGGCGACCTCGTCTTCGTCCCAGCCGTGACCGGGTCGCGCTCGGCCTTCGAGGCCGGGCTCGGCGTCGAACCCGACGAGTTCCAACGCAAGGCGTTCGACGCGCTGGACCGTGACGTCTCGGTGCTCGTCGCCGCACCCACGGGGTCCGGCAAGACGCTCGTCGCCGAATACGCGGTCCACCGGGCGCGCCAGGCGGGCCACAAGGTCTTCTACACCACCCCCCTCAAGGCGCTGTCCAACCAGAAGTACGGCGATTTCGTCGACCAGTACGGCGCCGGGCAGGTCGGTCTGCTGACCGGTGACAATGCCGTCAACGGTGACGCCCCCATCGTGGTGATGACCACCGAAGTCCTCCGCAACATGATCTACGCGGCGTCGCCCACGCTCGACAACCTCCAGTACGTCGTCCTCGACGAGGTCCACTACCTCCAGAACCGCTACCGGGGCGCCGTATGGGAAGAGGTCATCATCCACCTCCCCCAATCGGTCGAACTGGTGTGTCTGTCGGCCACGGTCTCCAATGCCGAAGAGGTCGCGGATTGGATCGCCACCGTCCGGGGCCACACCGAACCCATCATCGAGGAACGACGACCAGTCGAACTGACCAACCTCTACGCGGTGGCCGAACGCCACCGCCCCGAGATCCATCTGCTACCGACCTTCGTTCCCGACGAGGGGGTCGGCGGACCGCTCGGACTGCGGCCCAATCCCGAAGCGGCCAAGCTGGATGCCCGCGGGAGCGAGCGGGATCGCGATCGCGGCCGACCCCGCTCCAAGCTCATGACCCCCCGCCGGGCCGACCTGGTCGAGACGCTGGCCGACGAGCAGATGCTCCCGGCGATCTCGTTCATCTTCAGCCGGGCGGCCTGTGACGACGCCGTCCAACAATGCCTCGCGGCCGGACTCCGTCTCACCACGGCTGACGAACGTGTGGCGCTGCGCGCGATCGCCGACGAACGAACCCAACCGCTCTCCGACGACGATCTCGACGCCTTGGGCTACGGGGCCTGGATCAGCGGCTTCGAGCAGGGGATCGCGGCGCACCACGCCGGCCTCGTGCCCCCGTTGAAGGAAGCCGTGGAAGAAGGATTCGCGGCCGGGCTGGTCAAGGTCGTCTTCGCGACCGAGACCCTCTCGCTGGGCATCAATATGCCGGCGCGATCGGTCGTGATCGAGAAGCTCTCGAAGTTCACTGGCGAGCACCACGAGTTCCTCACGCCGGGCGAATACACCCAGCTCACCGGGCGAGCCGGTCGTCGCGGGATCGACCCGCAAGGCTTCGCGGTCGTGTGTTGGAGCCCATTCGTGCCCTTCGAACAGGTAGCCGGCCTGGCCTCCCGGCGGAGTAGTGCGCTGACGTCGTCGTTCCGGCCGACGTACAACATGGCCAGCAACCTCGTCGGGCGGTACTCGCCCGATGATGCGCACCGACTCCTCAACCTCTCGTTCGCGCAGTACTGCGCCGACCGTGACGTCGTCGGGCTCGAGCGCCAACTGGAGCGACTCGAGACCCAGATGGAGCACCTGCGGGAGTCGGCCACGTGTGATCGGGGCGACATCGAGGAATACCGTGCCCAGCGCGAGGCACGGGATCGCACTCGCCGGGATCCCCATCGGGGTCGGGCCCGGGCTGACGCGCTCGACGCGCTCCGCCCGGGTGACGTCGTGGCAACCCGACGCGGCGGTGGGCGCGCCGTCGTCCTCAAACACGAGAGTGGACGCAGTGGGGGACGCCTGATGGTGCTCGGCACCAACCGGGAGATCTTCCGCCTCGGGCCCGGCGACTTCCGGACCCCGCCCACCGCCTTGGCCCACCTCCAGCTCCCGAAGCCGTTCGCGCCCCGCAGCGTTCCGTTCCGACGCGCGACGGCCGAAGCCCTGCGCGCCCTGGATCTCGCGACGCCGCCCGACGCCGAGGACTCGGCCGAGACCGCGGCCGAACGCGCCCTCACCGATCACGCGGTCGCCGGGTGTCCTCGCCTCGCGAAGCATCTCAAGGCCGCGGCGAGTCTCGACCGGCTCGCCAAGGACGCCGCCCGCATGCGGCGCCGAGTGCGCGGCCGCAGCGAGAGCTTGGCCCGCCAGTTCGATCGAGTGCTCGCGGTGCTCGAGACCTGGGGCTACGTCGACGAGTGGACGCTCAGTCCGGGCGGCCAACTCCTCACGCGGCTCTATTCGGAGTCGGATCTGCTCATCGCCCAGGCCATCCAGACCGGAGTGCTCGACGGTCTGGACCCGGCAGAACTCGCGGCGATGATGTCGTGCTTTACCTACGAACGACGCGGGCCCGACGCCAACAGTCCGATGCCCCAACCGGTGTGGCCCACGAGCCGCGTCGCCCAGCGGTTCCGCAGCCTCGACCACCTCTGGCGCGACCTCCACGGCATCGAGGACAACGCCGGGTTACCCGCGACCCGGCGCCCCGATGCCGGCTTGACCGACGCGATGCACGCATGGGCCGCGGGCGACTCGCTCGCCGATATCCTCGACGAGGACGACGAACTGACCGGAGGCGACTTCGTTCGCCACGTGAAGCAGGTCGTCGATCTGCTCCGCCAACTCGCGGATGCGGCCCCGGATCCGGCGACGCGGTCCGCGGCGTCGAGCGCCGCCGGCGCCTGCTTCCGTGGGGTGGTCGCCGCGTCCAGCGTGGTGCCGACGTGACGAACGGGTCGTGGTGATTCGGCCCGGCGAGGAGTGGGGGAGCGCGACCGACGCGCCCGCCGACCTGGTCGTCCGGGGCGACGATGCGGAACTCGCGGCGGCCATGACGGCCGCCCGCCCGGACTCCTTGATCCGATTCCTGCCGTCCGGCTCCGACTTCGCTCGTTCCATCGGTCTCGCGGATGCTGCGCTCGACGACACCACCGAAGTGCGGGGAATCGCGCTCCCCGTCGACGCGATCCGCATCGGCACCGACCTCGCGGTCAATGTGGCAGTGCTCGGCATCGACCCGACTCGGGTGGCCGCTCACCATCGGCGGCGGGGGGTGCGGGTCGTCACCGACGGGAAGGAGACCTTCGTCGGTGTGGCCACCACAGTGGTCATCGCCAACGGACAGTTCATCGAAGGGGCCGACCTCGTGCCTCGAGGCCACCCCGGCGACGGCTGGTGCGAGGTCCAGATCTACGCGCTCGCGCCCGCCGAACGCCGAGCGATGCGCCACCGACTCCCGGGCGGTGCTCACCTGCCCCATCCGCGGATTGTCACGGCCCGGGCCCGCACCGTGGAGATCACCACGACGGGGAAGGGATGGCCGCTCACGCTCGACGGACACGCTGCCGGCCCCCGATCACAGCTCCAGACCACCCTGATTCCGAACGCCTGTCGCCTGCTCGTGTGAGCCCTTGATCGGCCGCTCGACGATCCGCGGCCGAGTCCGGCCGCGCCGGTAACCTCGTACCTCCCATGCAGTACGTGGCGGAGTATTTCAACGACGACGAACAGGCCATCCTTCGTCCGTATTTCACCAATTTGGACGGTCCGGTCTTCGCGTTGGTGAACCTGCCCGAGGTCGTGAAGGGCGCGCTGTTCGCCCGGTACTCACGCTCGGACAAGAGCCTCCGTCGCTTGTTTCTCGACGAGTTCGTCGGCGATCTCGACATCAGCGGTGACCTGTCGGTCGACGCGAGCATCGGACTCAAGCGAGCCGAGCAACTCTACGACCGGGTCTTCCTCGAGTACGGCGACGATTCGGTCGCCCAACTCGGCGGGGTGCACCTCGCGTGCGAGCAGTCGTCGAACCTCTTGACCAAGGTGCTCGAGTGGGGCCGGCTCATGGCCTACCTGGAACAGTCGACCCGCTACATCGAATACGACACCCGACTCGGCGGTCGCTACCGATACTTCCGTCCACCGGAGGTGCTCGAGTCCAAGCTCGGCGCGCGCTACGTCGAACAGGTCGACCAACTGTTCTCGATCTACTCCGGCTTGTTGCCCACGCTGCTCGACTGGGCGCGCAACCGGTATCCGAAGGAGCCGGCCGACTCCGACTTCGTCTACAAGCAGACGATCAAGGCGAAGGCGTGCGACGCGCTGCGGGGCATTCTGCCGGCGGCAACCCTGTCGAATGTCGGCATCTACGGCACGGGGCAAGGGTACGAAGCCTTGTTGTTACGCATGCGGTCCCACCCGCTCCCCGAAGCGCGTCGCTATGCCGATCTGATGCTCACCGAACTCCGCAAGGTCGTCCCTTCGTTCCTGACCCGGGTCGACCGGCCCGAGCGGGGGGGAGCGTGGAGCCAGTACCTCGCCGACACCCGGGACCACACCGGTGATGTCGTGCATCGAATTTTCGGTCGGATCGATGCGGAGCCTGCACCCATGGTGACGCTCGTGGATTTCGATCCGGAGGGGGAGGACAAAGTCCTGGCGGCGATCTGCTATTCGCAGGTCGACCTCCCCGAGCACCAGATTCTGGACCGGGTCCGATCGTTGTCGGCGGAGGAGCGGGTCTCGATCCTGCGGGCGTACGTGGGGGAGCGGTCCAATCGCCGTCACAAGCCCGGCCGTGCCTTCGAACGAACCGGGTACCGATTCGACATCCTCGCCGACTACGGGGCCTTTCGAGACCTCCAGCGCCACCGGATGCTCACCATCGAGTGGCAACAGCTGTCGCCGGCCCACGGTTTCGATGTTCCGGAACCGGTGGCCGAGGCGGGCGTCGCCGCCGAGTTCGAGAACGCGATGGACGTCTCGGCCGCACTCTATGGCGCGATGGCCTTCCGGTTCCCTCAACAGGCTTCGTACGCAGTCTCGCTTGCCTACCGGCTGCGGTACGTCATGCAGATGAACGCGCGCGAGGCGATGCACCTCATCGAACTGCGAACTACTCCACAGGGCCACCCGTCCTACCGTGTCGTCGCCCAGGAAATGCATCGGCTGATCGACGAGACCGCCGGCCACCGCGCCCTGGCCGCAGCAATGAGCTACGCCGACTACGAGGTGTACGAGTTGGAGCGGCTGGCCTCGGAGCGTGCTGCCGCGGCCCGGCGCGGCGACGGACAGTGACACCGCGCGCCGATCACTCCGACTTCTGAAAAAAAAGTCACGGTGCGCTGACCAGGATCGACGCGCGGCGGTGCAGGTCAGCAGCAGTGTGCGCGAACGTCTTCGCCTTGACACGACCCGTCGCGATCTGACTGACTCCACATCTCGACGCCTCATCGGTCGTGGTCCTTTCCGGTTCGCCGGGAAGGAAGGTGAGGAGTCGACTGGCGGAGTCCAGGGGTCCTAGTAGAGAACTCAGCTTGGCGCGACCGGCCTCGGGCTGGCTGCGTCAATCAGTGGCCCCAACGGTCTCCTGGACTTCGCCGGGCTTTTCTCGGGCAGATGGCACTGTTTCGCCGAACTGCGGCGGTATAGTGCGCGCCCTCACGGGCCGGAAACCAGCTTCCTAGAGAGCGCAGATGGCGGACGACGAAGAACTCGAACTAGAGACCGACGACGAAGAACTCGTCCTCGACGACGACGAAGACGTGACCGATGAGGTCGACCTCGACGATGTGGATGCGGACGTCGATGTCGACGCGATCATCAGCGAGCCCGTCGGCGACGCCAAAGTCGTCGTCGTCGGCGACGGCGATGACGACGAGGACGACGAGAATCTGGACCTCGAAGACGAGCATCACCCCGACGACGTCGAGGAACCGCTCGATGTCCTGCTGGCCGAGCGCACGGCGGCCGAACGCATCGACGAGGAGGAAGCCGACCTCGAAGACGATGACGAGCCCGACAACCCGGCCGAAGGCACGGGCAAGATCGTGCCCCGCCGCGACGACGAGTTCCTGTGCCGTTCGTGCTTCTTGGTGAAGCCCCGCAGCCAGCTCGCAAAAGGTGAAAAGGACCTCTGCCGGGACTGCGAGTGAGCGAGGCGCCACCAGCTGGCGCACCTCGTCGATGGGGCATCCTCATCGCCGCCGGCTCAGGAGTCGCTCTCGCGCTCAGCATGCCCGGGACCGACATCGGTCCTTTGGCGCTCGTCGCGCTCGCACCGCTGTGTTGGCTCTGGCACGACGCGTCACCCCGACGCGCCGCGTTGTACGGCTTCGTGGCCGGTCTGGCGTTCTTCGGCATCCACTTGTCGTGGACCTGGTACTTCGGGGCGATCGCGATTGTTCCGTTGGTCGCGTTGCAGGCTGCGTTCTGGTCGGCCGCTGGCGCCGTCGTCGCAATGGCCGCCAAGCGGGGCGTGCGCTCGCCGTTCCTCATCGGCGCGGTCTGGATTGTGTTCGAGGCCGCCCGAACCCGCTGGCCACTCGACGGTCTGTCGTGGGGCCAAGTCGGCGTTGCCCTGCACGACCAGGACTTCGGGCACGCGCTCGCGAGTTGGGGCGGCATCCCGCTCGCCAGCCTCGTGGTCGTCATCGTCAACGCGTTCGTGGCTGATCTCGCCCGGGCGGCGCGCGCCAAAGACTCCGGACCGCTGAAGACGGCCGCCCTCGGCATCACGGCGGTGGTCGCGATCGTGGCGGTGGCCAGCGCGACGCGCTTCGAGCCCCACCCCAACGGGCGGTTCCGGTACGCCATGATTCAGGGCAACGACAAGAACCGCTACCTCACCGACACCGAGTTGGCGTCGTACTATCTGACCCGGTCGCACCTGCGTCTCGCGCAGACCCTCCGGGGCCGGTACGACCTCGTGGTCTTCCCCGAGTCGTCTCTCGAGACCGACCCGGAAGCGGATCCGGCCCTCAAGGCCGAGATCGATGCCATCGCCCGTGACCACCACACCTGGGTGATGGCCAACGTGATCGACGGCGAGACCGAACCCGGCAAGATCTTCAATGCGAACCGGCTCTACTCGCCCCAGGGCCGCCTGGTCGGCACCTACGCCAAACGCCACTTGGTGCCGTTCGGCGAGTTCGTACCGTGGCGGGGGTCCCTGAGCTTCATCAGCGCACTCCAGCAGATCCCGCGCAACTTCACCCACGGCACCAAGATCGGGATCGAGACCGTGGCCGGCCACACCATCAGCAGCGTGATCTGTTTCGAGAGCGCGTTCGGCCCGCTCATGCGGGAATCGGCGGCCGCGGGCGCCGAGATCGTCGTCGTCACCACCAACAACCGTTCGTACCGACGATCGGCCAACTCGGACCAGCACGTCGCACTGAGCCAGATGAATGCCGCCGCGATCGGTCGGCCGGTGTTGCACGCGTCGGTCTCGGGCATCACCGCCGACATCGATGCCGAAGGAGTGGTCCAACGCCGGACCGAGTTGTTCCACAACACCGTGGTGAGCGGCACCGTGATCCCCGCCACCGGGTCGACCCCATATGTCCGATTCGGAGACTGGGTGGAATGGGGGAGTGGCCTCCTCGTGGTGGCTGCGCTGGCCTTCGGGCTCCTCCGCGCTCGTAGAATCCGCACGACCGCCGGCCAGGGGAGTGACCAATGACTGACCACGACACGCCACTCGAACGGGCCGTCGAGTTGTTCGTCTACGCACCCATCGGTCTGGCGATGTTCGCCAAGGACACCGTGCCGACGTTCATGAAGATGTTCGTCGCTCGCGGCCAGACCGAGGTGACCCAACGTCGCAAGACCGCGGGCACCCAAGCCGATCAGTACAAGACGATCGGGCAGATGGCGGTGAAGTTCGGAGGACCGGAAGTCAAGCGCCAGGCCGAGGCCGCGGCCACCACCGTCCGGAAGAAGGCAGGGGAGACGGTGGCCGGACTCGCGTCGGCCACTGCGACTTCATCGGCGCCGACCTGGACCGAACCGCCAAGCGCAGGACGCAACGGCACCGACACGTCGAAGCCGACGCCCAAGTCGACGCCCAAGTCGACGCCCAAGCCCACCCCAGCCGCAACGACGCCGACGAGAACCTCGGCGGCACCGACCCCGGCCGTCGCCACCCCAGTCGTCGCCACCCCGGCCGCCGACGAACTCGCGATCCCCGGCTACGACACGTTGTCCGCGTCCCAGGTGATCGATCGCCTGACCGGGCTCACGAGCAATGATCTCGCGGCCGTGGCGGCCTACGAGACCGCCCATCGGGGCCGGACGACCATCTTGGGCAAGATCACCCAGCTCACACCGTGACCGGCCGACCGTGACGAGTTCGGCGCCGAACGAAGCCGCCCGTCCGGCCGGTACGGACGACATCGATGCCATCGTCGAGCTGGCGGGCGCGCTGCGAGGCCAGATGGACACCCAGCGCGGCGGGCCGCTCTGGGCCGCCCACGACGCCTTGCCGTCGGCCACTCCGGCGCTCGTGCAGACCTGGTTGGGCGATCGGGCTCGTAGTGTCCTCGTGGGCACGCTCGATGGCCACGTGGTCGCCTACGGGATCGCTCACACCGAATCGGTGCCGACGGTCGGAATGCTCGGCACCGTCGACGAGTTGTTCGTCCTCGAACCGGCCCGCGCCGTCGGCCTCGGCGAGACGCTCCTGAGTGCCCTGGTGGCCTGGTGTACCGACGCCGGCTGCGTCGCCATCGACGCCACGGCGCTACCCGGAGACCGCCAAGCCAAGAACTTCTTCGAGTCCGCCGGCTTCAAGGCCCGCCGACTCATCATGCACAAACCCCTTGAACCGAACTTGCGTCAATAACCCCGCGGATCGCCCAGGTTATTGACGCAAGTTCGGTCCGTTGAGCAGCACGGCCCGGGTTTGGGTGCCCATAATCCTCGTTATGTCAACTAGCGGTGTAGTGAGCCCGTGCGGGCCGAAGTACAGGCCTCCCCTACGCCGGGCCGGCAGGGTCAGCGGTGCCAGCGGGCTTTGAGTTGCGGGTACCACGCGATGGCCGCCGCACACAGGAAGAATTTCGCCGCCATGATCAGCAGCGTGATCTGGACCGCAATCGGCGTGTCGGCGCTCGCCGGGGCCGGCAGATTCCCGAAGGCCGCCCACAGCACCGCCCCGAGCCCCAGGGCCCCTAGCACCCCGGCCAGGGTCGCCCGGAGCCAGGCCGGCATCGGTGGCCGGCGGCGGGGAACCCTCGGAGGTGCGAAATGGTCGGTGCGGGCGGGACCGGGTGTCGGGGCCACCGGTGACGCGGCGTAGAGCGTCCCCGAGGCGATTCGACTCCGGAACTCGTCATAGGACGCCCGGGTCGCGGGGTCGCGCAGCGTCGAGTACGCGGTACTCATCTGTTTGAATCGCTCCTGATCGTCAAGATCGGAGGTTCGGTCCGGGTGCAGCCGTTTGGCGAGCTCGCGATAGCGAGCGTCGATCACACTCGGCGCCGCCGCCGGGTCGACGCCCAGCACGTCGTAGTAATCGGTACTCGCCCACTCGCGGGTCCGGACACGGGTCACCGGGCCACGCTACCCATCCAGGTAGTCCGAAATCGGCGCGCACGAGCAGACCACGTTCCGGTCGCCGAACACTCCGTCGATCCGGCTCACGGGCGGCCAGTACTTGTCGCCCCGAAGGGACGGGACCGGGTACGCGGCCAGCTCCCGTGGGTACTCGTGCGTCCAATCGTCGGTGGCGACATCTTGGGCCGTGTGGGGCGCCGCGGCGAGCGGGCTGGCGTCGTGAGTCCACTCCCCTCGCTCGATCCGGCGGATCTCATCCCTGATCCCGATCATCGCCGCACAGAAGCGATCAAGTTCGGCCCGCGACTCGGATTCGGTCGGTTCCACCATCAGCGTGCCCGCGACCGGGAAACTGAGCGTCGGTGCGTGGAACCCGTAATCGACGAGCCGCTTCGCGACGTCCTCTGCGGTCACACCGGTGGCCTCGGTGATCGGCCGCAGATCGAGAATGCACTCGTGGGCGACGAGACCGGCGGGGCCGGTGTAGAGCACGGGGTAATGGGGCGCCAGACGATTGGCGACGTAGTTGGCCGAGAGGATCGCCACCTGGGTGGCGGTCTTCAGGCCCGCGGCACCCATCATCGCGATGTAGGCCCACGGGATCGGCAGGATGCCGGCTGATCCGTACGGCGCCGCCGCCACTGCGGGGACGATGCTGTCGGTGGCCAGCGGGTGGCCGGGCAGGAACGGCTCGAGGTGCGCGCGCACGGCCACCGGACCGACGCCCGGACCGCCACCGCCGTGGGGGATGCAGAACGTCTTGTGCAGGTTGAGGTGTGACACATCCGCACCGAACTGGCCCGGCGCCGCCAGCCCCACGAGGGCATTGAGGTTGGCCCCGTCGACATAGACCTGTCCCCCACACTCATGGATCAGATCGCACACCTGGGTGATCGAAGTCTCGAACACACCGTGCGTCGACGGGTAGGTGACCATGAGCGCGCCGAGGACGTCGGCGTTCGCCGTCGCCTTCTCCTTCAGATCTGCCAGATCGATGTTGCCGTCGGCGTCAGTGGCCACCACGATCACCCGCATTCCCGCCATGACTGCGCTCGCCGCGTTGGTGCCGTGGGCCGACGCGGGGATCAGACACACCGTCCGGTCACGTTCGCCGCGGCTCTGGTGGTACGCGCGGATCGCGAGCAGTCCTGCGAGTTCGCCCTGCGATCCGGCATTGGGCTGGAGCGATACGGCGTCGTACCCCGTGACTTCGCACAACCACCGCTCCAGGTCTGTGATCAGCTCCCGGTACCCCTCCGCCTGGTGCGCCGGCGCGTACGGGTGCAGGCCGCCGAACTCGGGCCAAGTGATGGGCTCCATCTCGGTCGTGGCGTTGAGCTTCATCGTGCAGGAGCCCAGGGGGATCATGGTGCGGTCCAATGCGAGATCGCGATCGGCCAGCCGCCGCAGGTACCGCAGCATGTCGGTCTCGGAGCGGTACTGGTGGAACACCTCGTGGGTGAGAAACGGCTCGGTCCGAACCAGCGCCGCCGGCAGCCCCGAGCCGCCCTCCCCCGAGTCGCCCTCCGCCTCGCCGGTGACCCCGAACGCGGTCAAGACCCGACCGATCACGTCGTCCGTGGTGGTCTCGTCGACGCTGATCCCGAGGGTGTCGGCATCGACCCGACGCAGGTTCATTCCGAGTTCGACGGCGTGCGCCGCGATCGCGTCGGCGCGTCCGGGGACGCGAACCGTCACGGTGTCGAACCACGAATCGTTGGCGACCTCCACTCCCCCGCTGCGCAATCCGGCGACGAGCCCGCTCGCATGATCGTGGACGCGTCGGGCGATGGCCCGGAGCCCCTCGGGTCCGTGGTACACCGCGTAGAGACCTGCGATCACGGCCAACAGCACTTGGGCGGTGCAGATGTTGCTGGTGGCCTTCTCGCGACGGATGTGCTGCTCACGGGTCTGCAGGGCCAGCCGCAGGGCCGGCCGACCGGCCGCATCGACCGACATGCCCACCAAGCGACCCGGCAGCGTGCGCTTGTGCGCATCCCGGCACGCGATGAACGCGGCGTGGGGGCCGCCGTATCCGAGCGGGACCCCGAACCGTTGGGCCGAGCCAACCACGAGATCGGCCCCGATCGCCCCGGGTGGCCGCAGCAGCGTCAGCGCGAGGAGGTCGGCGGCGACGGCGACCATCGCCCCGTCGTCGTGAGCTTGAGCAATGAGCCCCGCGTGGTCACGCACCGCCCCGCTACTCCCCGGGTACTGGAGGAGCACGCCAAAGACCTGGGCCCGGGGCAGGTCGCGCTCGGGATCGCCGACCACGACCTCGATGCCCAACGGCTCCGCGCGGCCCGCCACGACGGCGATCGTCTGGGGATGACAATCGGTGTCGACGAAGAAAATGTCGCCACCCTTCGGCGCCAGCCGACGACACATCGCCATGGCCTCCGCGGCCGCCGTCGCCTCGTCGAGGAGCGACGCGTTGGCGAGATCCATACCTGCGAGATCCGCGATCATCGTCTGGAAGTCGAGCAGTGCTTCGAGGCGGCCTTGGGAAATCTCGGGTTGATACGGCGTGTACGCCGTGTACCACGCAGGGTTCTCCAACACATTGCGACGGATCACGGCAGGGGTGATGGTGTCGGAGTAGCCCATACCGATCAACGACGTCAGCACCGTGTTGCGGTCGGCGAGTTCGCGCAGCGCGGCGATCGCCTCGACTTCGGAACGGGGCGCCGGGAGATCGAGCGCGTCCGCGCGCCGGATCGACTCGGGCACGGCGGCGTCGGTCAACGCGTCGAGCGAGTCGTAGCCGAGGTCGGCGAGCATCGCTTGTTGGTCCGGCGCGTCGGGACCGATGTGTCGATCCACGAACTGATCTCGGAGTGCACTCGCCATTCGGTGTGGTCCCTTCGCGCCGGAGTGGGCGATCCGCCGTAGCGGTCGCTCCCCCTCTGTCGTGGGACCTGAGAGATTCACCCGGAACATCCGGACTTTCCCCGTCGGTGAGGGATCGAAATCCCTACTCTCCAGAGTTGCCTTACCCGTGCGGTTCGTGAGCCTGAGAGTTTCCGGGGAGGTTGCTCCTTCGGCGCCCCCATCGCATGGGGACTCTCCCGCTCGGGTTCAACGGCATATGTCTTTGTGTTGAGGTCGACAGGTTATCCGGGATGCCTCAGCGGCGGACGAACGGCGGTTTGGTCACGACGGCCGACAGCAGCGAACCCCGTACGTCGATAGTGACGGCCGCGCCATCCTCGACGTCGGGCGGTACGAAGGCCAGCGCGATCGCGTGCTCCAGCATCGGTGAGAAGTTGCCACTCGTGATCTCGCCCACGACCTGCCCGTCGATGAGGACGCCACACCCGGCACGCGGAGGTCGGCGCCCGTCAACCGTCAGACCCCGTAGGCGACGAGTCACGCCCGCATCCTTCTCCGCCGCGAGCGCCTCGCGCCCCCGGAACGGACCCTTGTCCCACCGAACGACCCATCCGAGACCGGCTTGGAGTGGGGTGATCCCCTCCCCCAGTTCGTGCCCGTGCAAGGGGAGTCCGGCTTCGAGCCGCAGGGTGTCACGGGCGCCCAGACCGGCCGGAGTGATGCCGGCATCCATGAAGGCCCGCCAGAGCTTCGGCGCGGCCGCGACCGGGACGTGGACTTCGAAACCGTCCTCACCGGTGTATCCCGTCCCGGCGACCACACAGTCGCTCCCCTGCCATTGGACGCGCGCCACCGAAAACCGCGCGACCGCGGCCATCTCCGGTGAGACGATCGCCCCGAGCTCACGCGCTCGGGGCCCTTGGACCGCGATGACCGCGCGATCGGCGGTGACGTCGGAGATGAAGACCTCTCCGTCGCCGACCTCGGACATCAATGCCGACACAATGCGATCAGTGTTCGACGCGTTGGGCATCACGAAGAACTCGGTGGCACCGACCCACCAGACGATGATGTCGTCTTCGACGTGCGCGTCGACCGGGTCGAGCAAGTGCGTGTACTGGGCGCGCCCGACTTCGATGCGACCGAGGTCGTTGGTGAACGCTCGTTGGAGCAGGTCGAACGCGCCCGCACCGGTCACCCGCAGCGACCCGAGGTGGGACACGTCGAAGGCCACCGCGTCCGCACGACACGCACGGTGCTCGAAGAGCACCCCGGCGTATTGGATCGGCATGTCCCACCCGCCGAACTCCACGAGTTTCGCGCCGAGCGTGCGGTGCTGCGCGTCCAACGGACTCCGCCGCAGCGGACCCGTCCCCTCGGGCGCGGTCACCCTTCGGGGTTGAGTTCGTGAATGCTGGCCCCGAGCGCACTGACCAATCCGCCGAGCGGAACGATGTTGAGCACCCCCTGGCCTCGTTGCACCAGATCGACGATGTCGTCGCCGGTCCGGGCGAGCACCGACGACGACCCCTCGATCACCAAACTGGCCGACGCGAGATCCTCACCGAGGTGATCCCGCAGGTACGAGATGGCCTTCCGGGCGGTCTGGAGCGACACGCCGCCGTCGAGCAGGCTCTTGATGACCTTGAGCGCCACCAAGTCCCGATACGAGTAGCGCCGCTGCGTCCCGCTGCCCGCGGCATCGACCAACGACGGCCGGAGCAGGTCCGTGCGCGCCCAGTAGTCGAGTTGGCGATAGGAGATGCCGACGATCTTGCACACTTCGGGTCCACTGAATCCGGTCTCGTGCCCGACCCATTCGCCGCCCTCGGTGAGCACACCCTGCTCCACCCGCGGCGGCAGCCCCACGAGCTCATCGGTCGGCGTGGTGGCGGCGGAGGCAGTACTCGAACGTTGCGTCATCGTGGTGCCTTTCCAGACGGATCCCGTGGAAGTACACATTCGTAGTTACGGGGTTGTCGACGGTACCGGGCCGACCGCGCGCCGTCAACGGTCCGAACGCATCATCTCGCTCCGGCGCGGGCCCGACGCAGGGCTCAGGCGAAGTCTTCAGGCTTGATTTCGTCGAGGAACGCTCGGAATTCCTCGATTTCGTCCTCGTCCTGCTCTTCTTCGAACAAGACTCCGGCCTCTTCGAACACTTCGTCGGCCACGAGGATCGGAACGTCGTCGCCGAGTCGGACCGCCAGCGCGATGGCGTCGGACGGACGAGCGGAGATTCGTTGCCGGACCCCGTCACGGACGAGTTCCAGCTCGGCGTAGAACGTGCCGTCGTGCAGTGAGGTGATCGCCACCTGCACGAGTTCGACCTGGAAGTCACCCATCACGGTCACAAACAGGTCATGGGTCATCGGTCGGGGCGTTTCCATTCCCTGAAGGGCGTAGACGATGGCCGTCGCCTCCGGCGATCCGATGAAGATCGGGAGGTATCGCTGGCCGTCGACCTCGCGCAGCAGCACGATGGGCTGGTTCGATGGAACCTCGACTCGCACACCGATCAGGGTTACCCGGATCACGTCACCACCTCCGGCGGCGACGATACACCGGCGGTTCCAGGCACCGTTGCTCGGTCAATCGTGGAGCAGGTCGGCCGTGGCGCCCCGCAACAACACAGCCCGCATCGAGCGTCCCAGCCGAGCGAGATCGACCAGATCCTCCCGAGCCCGAGCCCGGGCTTCGGGATTCCGTCGGAGCAATCGTGGCGCGATGACCTGGTCGTACAAACCGGCCTCGCGCTCCGCGGCGACCCGGAACATGCGGAGGTGGCGCGGTCCGATGCCGTGCGCGGCAAACTCGGCCGCCAGCTTGGCCACGACCAGAGCGTCCTCGTCGAAGATCACCCGGTCGCCACTGCCGGCGGCCGGCGCCACCAATCCGTACTCCTCGAGTTCGCCGAGTTGCTGGGCGGTCAGGCCGGCGACGGTGGCCAACTCGGAACGAGTGAAGCTCGCGCCGGAGACCTCGGCGGCGAGGTCATCGCCCACACCATCGTCCAACGGCAACATCGGCGACTCGAACCGCACGGCGGCGGTTCCGCTCGACGGCTTGCCCGCGCCCGGTGCTCGCGGGACCGATCGCACGGGAGGCTTCGGCGCGCGTGGGGTCTTCTTGGTCTTGGGTTTCGGGCGCGGCTTCGGCGCGGTCGCCGCCTCGGGTGCCGCGACCGACTCGACGGTCGCGTCCGGCATGGGAAGGTCGATGTCTTCGGGGAGGGCATCGGGGCCGGCGTCGTCGAGGCGAGACTTGATGACCTTGAGGGGCAGGAAGTTCTCTTTCTGTTGCTGGAGAATCCAACGCAACCGCGCAATGTCACCATCACGGAACTTGCGGTAGCCCGACGGCGTACGTTCCGGATCGATCAGCCCTTGGCTCTCCAGGAATCTGATCTTGGAAATCGTGATGTCGGGGAACTCGCCGCGCAACGTGGCGAGCACTTCGCCGATCGACTGGTGATCAGGCTCGGTCATCACCGGACCTCGACTCGACTCATGCATCCCCCAGATGGAAGACCAGATGGAACCGACCGACCTGAACTTCGTCGCCGTCGGTCAGGGTGCGCGACTCCACGCGTTCGCGATTCACGTAGGTGCCGTTCAGCGAACCGACGTCCTGAATCGCGAACTCGCCGGTGCCCGACCGCTCGATGCTCGAGTGGCGGCGCGACACGGTGATGTCGTCGAGGAAGATCTCCGACTCCGGATGGCGGCCGATGCTCGTGGCATCGGCGCGCAGGAGATAGGTACTCCCGGCATTCGGGCCCCGGAGGACATGGAGGACCGCGCCCCCTGACGGCGCCGGGGGCATGGTCGGCAGTTCCGCGGTGGCGTCACCGGAGTGCGCGGCTTCCGCCGCGCCCAGTCCCGCGCCACACGATGAACAGAACCGTGCCGACGGTTCGTTGCGATGCCCGCAGCGGGTGCACACCATAGGGTCAGGCTACAACGCTCGACCTGGGGTCGAGGTCGAGTCTTGGGCGGCCGAGCCCTTCGCCTCGCGGGCGACCCTCAACCTCACCCTCGACCCGTGACTATTCGGCCAGAAATGCCTCGTAGGCGGCGGCATCGAGCAACCCCTCGAGTTCGCCGGCATCGGCGAGTTCGATGGCGAAGATCCAGCCGTTTCCGTACGGGTCGTCGTTGATGGCTTCAGGCGTATCGTCGAGGGCGGAGTTGACCGCCACCACCACGCCGGTCACCGGGCAGTAGACCTCCGACACCGACTTGGTGGACTCGATCTCGGCGATCGATGCGTTGGCCACCACCGCGAGCCCGACATCCGGGAGTTCGACGTAGACGACATCGCCCAGCGCATCCTGGGCGTAGTCCGTGATTCCGATAACGACCCGACCGTCTTCGACCCGCACCCATTCGTGTTCCTTCGAGTACCGCAGGCCGTCCGGTGTCGTCATCGTGAGTTCCTCGCAGATTCGGGGTTCGGGTGCGGCCCGGAGGCTATCCGGGACCGCGGCGCAGCCGACGCCTTGCGCTAGAGGTTCGTGATCCGGCGGGCGTATTCATCGGCGAGCGTGTCGGCATCGCGTACCGATCCACCTTCCGCGAGGACGTGCACCACGGCCTCGTCGGGGTCGGGCAACACGAGCGCCCATCCGTCGCTGTGGTCGATCTTCACGCCATCGATCAACACGACGTCGCGCCCCTTGGTGCGTTCGACCATCTCCCGCATGACTGCGCCCTTGCGTGACCATTCGACGGGCACCGTTCGCGCCGCGAGGTGCACCGGCGGAAGTCCGTCCACAACTTCGGCCAACGTGACATCGGTCTGGGCCAGCAGATCCAACAGGTGCACGAACGTCGCGGTGGCGTCGACGGCGGGCAGGAACTCGGGCCAGACCAACGAACCGTCCGACACGGCCGCCAGATCGACGTCACGGCGCGAGGCGGTTTCCATGATCGCCGTCGCCGCGGTCTTGGTGTGCACCACGGATCCGCCGCCGTCGGTGACGATCCGTTCGGACACGCGACTGGCCGAGACGGGCAGCGCCACGCGGATCCCCGGTCGCACCCGCATCACCAACGTGAGGATCGCGTTGAGGGTCTGAGTTGCATCGAGCGCCCGGCCGGTCCCGTCGACGATGTGTGCGAGTTCACCACCCGGGTCGATCACCAACCCGAGGTCGCTCCCGGACGAGCGCACCAGGGTGCCGATGCGGGCGATGCGCGCCTCGCGGTCGCGGAGTCCGAGAGCGCTGGGTCGGGTGGCGGCAAACGGGTTGACCGCCAAGACGTCGGCACCGACCTTGGCCAACACGGCCGGGAGTGCGAGCGACGCGGCACCGAAGGAGTAGTCGAGCACCACCTTGAACGCTCGCTCCCGCAGGCGCTCGGAGTCCACGCAGTCCTCCAGTGCGGCGGTGTAGAACTCCAGCGCACGCGGCGGGAACACGATGTCGCCGATGTCGCCGGCGAAGGCCCGTCGGAAGTCTTCCCGAGCGAGCAGCCGTTCGATTTTGCGCTGAGTTGCCTCGGTGATGTCACGGCCGTTGCTGTCGAAGAACCGGATCTCGATCCGATCCGAGTCCTCGGGGGCGAGTCGGACCGTGATGCCACCCGCGTTCTGGGAGTTGCGAACCTGGAACCGCGTGAGCGGGACCGTTGCGAGTTCGACGTCCTCCACGTTCACGCCGGCCAGGTTCAGCCCACCGATGATCGATCGCTTCAACGCGCGAGCAGCCCGGCTGGTGTCACGGCTCGTGGTGACGACGGCGCCTTTGGGGAGCGCGGTTCCGTAGGCCTGCGCGAGTCGCGTCGCAACGTCGGCGGTGATGTCGACGTTGGCGATCCCCGACGCCCCTCGTCGCCCGAAGAGGGTGCGGGCGCCTTTGGTCTCCCACACGATCGACGACGTGATCACGGCGCCGGCGTCGACCGACTTGAACGGGTAGACCTTGACGTCGCTGGTGACCACGGCCTGCTCCCCGACGAAGCACTCATTCCCGAGTACCGCGCCCGGTTCGATGGTGGAACCCGTGCGCAGGTCGCATGCCCGACCCACGACCGCGCCCCGCACTCTCGCCGAGGCACCGAGATACGTGTGCTCATGGATGACCGAGCGCACGACCTGGGCGTCATGTTTCACCACGACGTCGCCGCCCAACACGGAGTGCCCACCGATGTGCGCGCCGGCCTCGATGCGACAGTTCGGCCCGATAATCGCCGGGCCGTCGACGCGCGCCTCCGGATCGACGTCGGCTCCCTCGCCGAGCCAGACGTTGTCCCGCACCTTGAAGCCGTCGATGTCGACCGTCACCAGTCCATCCAAGATGTCGTGGTGGGCGCGGAGGTAGGCATCGAGCGTTCCGACATCCTCCCAGTAGCCCTCGATCACATGGCCGTAGAGCTCTTTCCCGCTCGCCAACGCGGCCGGGAACACATCGCTGGAGAAGTCGACGTTCTCGCCCGGCGCGATGTAGTCGAACACTTCGGGTTCCAGCACGTAGATCCCGGTGTTGATGGTGTCCGAGAACACCTGACCCCAGGTGGGCTTCTCGAGAAAGCGTTCGATGCGACCGTTCTCGCCGGTGATGACGATGCCGAACTCGACCGGGTCCTCCACCCGCTTCAGCGCGATCGTTCCGAGCGCGCCCGACTCGCGATGCGCCTTGATCAACTCCGTGAGGTCGACGTCGGTGAGCACGTCGCCGGAGATGACGAGAAAGGTGTCGTCGAGTTCATCCGCCGCGTTCCGAACCGACCCGGCGGTGCCCAGCGGCGTCTCTTCGGTCGCGTAGCGCATCTCGACGCCGAGTTCGGAGCCGTCGCCGAAATACGTGCGGATCTGGTTGGCGAGGAACGCGACCGTGACCACGATCTGATCGATCCCGTGGTCGGCGAGCAGTCGCACGATGTGTTCCATCATGGGCCGATTCGCGACCGGCATCATCGGCTTGGGCTGGTTGCTCGTCAACGGCCGCAGGCGCGTGCCCTCACCGCCGGCGAGGATGACGGCCTTCACGAGGTCTCCCTGGTGGTCATTCGTCCTTCCCGACCTTCGCGTCCTTCGCGCAACGCGTCCCGCGCGATCGGGATGTACCCGAGGGTGGCGTAATAGCTGAGGGCCAGACCGGCCAGCGTGAATGTCCAGGTCACGACGGCGAGCACATCGTGACCCACGCCCGCCGGCGTGTCGTCGAGCCACAGGAACATGGGCAAGGCAAACATCAAGGCCAGCGTTCCCGCCTTCCCGACCCACTGCACATCGATCCGGCGGGCACCCATCGCCGCGAGGCCGACGGTGCCGATGCTGATCAGCGCTTCCCGAGCCAGCACGACGATCCCGACCCAGAGCGGCACGCTGCCGTCGATCAACAGGGCGACCGCCCCGGCGATGAGCAGCACTCGGTCGGCGACCGGATCGATGATCTGGCCGAACTTGCTCCCCTGGTCGAATCGCCGTGCGATGTACCCATCGACCCAATCGGTGGCGCCGAGGATCGCCAGCAGGATGCCGGCCGCGATCGGTCGATCGTCGTGAAGCAACAACCAGAGAAACCAAGGCACCGCTGCGAGTCGCAGGACCGAGATCAGGTTCGGAATGGTCCAGAGTCCCCGATCCCGTGGTGCAGCGTCCATCGTCTCAGGGTAGGTCACGGGTTCCGATCACGTGCATTCCTCAACCGCCCTGCTACTGCAGGCCGGCGTCGGCTCCCCCGTCGACGGGGATCGCAGTTCCGGTCACGTAGTTCGCCGATTCCGAACACAGGAACGCCACCATCCGACCGAAGTCGGCCGGATCGCCGACCCGGCCCGCGGGCACAGTTGCACCCAGGCCCGTGACGTCACCGTGGAGGCCCGTGATCCGCTCGGTCGCGTGCAGGCCCGGTTGCAGGCTGTTGACCGTGACCCCGTCGGCGGCCACCTCACGCGCCACCGTCTTCAGGAATCCCGTGAGGCCCGCCCGGGCGGTGTTCGACAAGATCAGATTGGCAATCGGCTGACGCGCCGCGATCGATGTGATCGCGACGACCCTCCCCCACTGCTGGGAGCGCATGGCCGGAATCGTCGCCTGGCACATCGCGATCGTGGACAGGGCGTTGAGCTCGAAGGCACGCGCGTACGCGTCGACCTCGGCGATGGCCGCGAAGTCACCCGGTGGAGGTCCACCGGCATTCGCAATCAGAATGTCGATGCCTCCGAGCGCATCTCCGGCGTCCACCATGAACGCTTCCGCCCCGGCGACGGTCCCGACGTCGGCCACCATCGGGATGGCGTTCCGTCCGATCCGCTCCGCCGCGGCCGTGATCTCATCGGCATTGCGACTGCAGATCGCCACCCGGACACCTTCGGCGGCCAGGGCGGCGGCCGCCGCGAATCCGAGTCCCTTCGACGCCGCGGCGACCGCGGCTCGACGTCCAGCAATTCCCAGGTCCATCAGGTGATCTTCGCACGTTGGTGGATCGGCCCGACGCCATCTCGGAGCGACGGTACGCCCGTCACGTTCGTCCGCCGCGCAATGATCTCCGCGCAGATCGCGACCGCGGTCTCTTCGGGGGTGCGGGCACCGATGTCGAGGCCGATCGGCGCCATCACCCGGGCCAGCGCCGTTTCGTCGACGCCCGCCTCGCGGAGTCGGTCCACCCGGGTGGCATGCGTACGCCGAGATCCCATCGCCCCCAAGTAGCCGACGTCGGTCGCGAGCGCGGCGACGATCGCGGGCACATCGAACTTCGCGTCGTGAGTCAGAACACAGACCGCGTCACGGTGGCCGAGCGGTTCCACGCTCACCAGATGCCGGTCCGGCCAGTCGTTGACCACCAGATCGGCCATCGGGAATCGTGCGGCCGTGGCAAAGGCCGACCGGGCGTCGCACACGGTCACGTGATAGCCCAGCACCTTTGCGACCCGTGCCAAGGCCGCGGTGAAGTCGACGGCACCGAAGATGACCATCCGCGGTGGCGCCGCGAAGCTTTCGATGAAGACGCTTACCGCCCGTTCGCGCGCCTCCCCGTGTTCGCCGTAGTGACGGGTCGACGACAGCCCGGCGCCCAGTTCGGCCCGGGCGTCACGCGCGACCACCCGGTCCAGGTCATCGTTGCCGAGTGAGCCCAGAAGGGGTCGGTCCGGATCGACAAGCAACTTCGCGCCCACCCCGACGCCTTCCACGATGGTCGCCAGCGCGACGGGGCGGTCCGCTCGCAGGGCACGCGCCAAGGCGTCGTAGATCGGCGTGGCGGCTACCAATCGAGAGGCTCCACGAACAGGTGGATTGTCCCGCCGCACGTAAGGCCCACCGCGAACGCTTCGTCGTCGGAGAACCCGAAACTCACCAGCCCGCTCGGCTGGTCGCCCGCCAGTACGGCCAATGCCCGTTCCACGACCGCACCTTCAACACAGCCGCCCGACACCGAACCGGCAACGTCGCCGACATCGTTGACCACCATCGTCGCGCCCGGGTCGCGCGGTCCGGAACCCTCGACCGCAACGACCCGAGCGACTGCCACGCGTTGCCCCGCGGATCGCCAACGATCGATGTCGGCCATCACCTCTCTCATGTCGGCTCCCTCCGGGATCGGATCACGGTCATCGATCGATCACCGCGACCAGCCCCGCCAATGATGCCAGCGAGTGCCCTTCGACGAAATCATCGACGGACGGCAACGCAGCCGCCATGCCCGCCGCAAGCGGGGCGTAGCCGGGCGACGCCTTGAGCGGGTTCACCCAGACCACCCGATGCGCCACGCGATGTAGTCGCCGCATCTGTTCGCCCAAGAGTTCCGGCCGGCCCCGGTCCCAGCCGTCGGAGACGATGACCACCACGGCACCGCGGGCCATGCCTCGGATCCCCCATTCCGTGTTGAACTCCGAAATGGCCTCGCCGAGCCGGGTACCGCCGGACCAATCGTTCACGCGGCTCGCCGCCGCCGCGATCGCCGCGTCGGGGTCCCGATTGGAGAGTTCACGGGTGATCCGGGTCAGGCGGGTGCCGATCGCGAATGCCTCCACCTGCCGGCGCGAGATCACGGCGCTCTGCAAGAACCGCACGATCACGCGTGAGTACGGCTCCATGGATCCACTCACATCGCACAACACCACCAGCCGCCGCGGTCGGAGCGTCGGCGCCCGGAAGGTCCGGGTGAAGGGCTCGCCGCCGGTCCGCAGTGACGACCGCAGGGTGCGTCCGACATCGGGGCGGCCGCGCCGACGCGACGGCATCTGGCGTCGGGACCGCCGCTTCGGACCCGCGACCCGCAGTTCGGCAATCGCGCGCCGCGCCTCGCGGTGCTCGGCCGCAGAGAACGATGCGAAGTCGCGATCGCGCAGCGCCTCCGCCCGGCTGAACCGGACCGCGAGGACGCGATGCTCGTCACCATCGTCGGTGACGTCATCATCGCCGTGCTCCTCGGCCTCGACGTCGAGCGCGACGACGACCTCCGACGGTGGAGTCGGGGCGGCGGTGGGGCGCCGCCGCTCGCCGAACCAGGCCAGGAAACACGCGTCGAAGCGCTCGACATCTTCGGGGCGGCGACACAGCGTGGCCCGGGCCGCCCAGTAGACATTGTTCGGGTCGGCCCAGCCCACCCGCGCCAACGCCGAGGCGAAGACCACCGTGCTGTCGAACGGAACGGTCAGCTCGGCTCCCCGCAGCAGCCGGACGAATCCCACGGCCGACCGCCCGCCCGCCGTGGCATCAACCGCCGTGGGCATGGCTCCCGACCGCCAAGATCTCCGCGACCCCCAGGGCCCGGACGCGCGCGTGGTCCTCGCGGTACTTGAGCACCACGCCGAGCGTCTCCATGACGGTGGTGTCGTCCAGCTGGTCGTGTCCGAGCCGAGCGAGGGCCGAGGCCCAGTCGATGGTCTCGGCCACGCCCGGAGGTTTGTACAGGTCGATCGCACGCAGTCCTTGCGCCGCGGCGGCGACGGCGCTCGCCAGCGCGCTCGACACCCCGGGCGCCTTCCGTTGGATGATCGCGACCTCCCGGTCGAACTCCGGATGGTCGATCCAGTGATACAGGCACCGACGCTTGAGTGCATCGTGCACGTCGCGGGTGCGGTTCGACGTCAGGATCACGACCGGAATGGTGGCGGCGCGGATCTCGCCGATCTCGGGGATCGTCACCGTGTAGTCCGACAACAGTTCGAGGAGGAACGCTTCGAACTCGTCGTCGGCGCGGTCGATCTCGTCGATGAGCAACACCGGCGCGATCACGGCGGGATGGTCGATGGCGCGCAACAGTGGCCGGCGGATCAGGAACCGCTCGGAATACAACTCGTCTTCCACAATCGGCGCACCCGAAGCCTCGGAGGCACGCAGGTGCAGGAGTTGGCGCGAGTAATCCCACTCGTACAAGGCCTGAGCCGCGTCGATGCCTTCGTAACACTGGAGCCGGAGCAGTTCGCCACCAGTCCAACGCGCGAGCACCTTGGCCACCTCGGTCTTGCCGACACCCGCCTCGCCCTCGAGGAGCAGCGGCCGACCCAGCGTGAGAGCGAGAAACACCGCCGTGGCGAGGCCCGGGCCGGCGAAGTAGTCGTGCGCGTCCAACGCGTCACTGACCTCTCCGACCGTCTCGATCATCGGGGCAGGCTACAAGCCGACCGCGGCGCCTTCGGCCCGCGGATCGGTGGCCACTGCGTAGCCGGGCCGGTCGACGCGGATCGCGTGCGCGTGGCCCATTCCTGAATCCAGGTCGGGCACCGCCACGAGGTCGTGGCCCCGCGCCACCAGACCATCGCACACGTCGGCATCGATCGAGGCCTCGGTACGGACTCGCCAGTCGAACGGCTCGACTCGCCACCGGGGTGCGCTGATCGCGGCCTGCGGATCGGCGCCGTCGTCGATGATGGAGCTGAGCACTTGGGCATGAACCTGCGCTTGGGCGTCACCGCCCATCGAACCGAAGACCAACGAAGGAGTCCCGTCGCGCAGCACCATCGCCGGGATCAGGGTGTGCATGGGCCGCTTGCCCGGCGCCAAGGCGTTGACCCGTTCGGGATCCAACGCGAAGGACGACCCGCGGTTGTTGAGGTTGATACCCCACTCCGGCACGTGCACCCCGGACCCGAACGACAAGAAGTTGGACTGGATCAAGCTCACCAGCAGCCCATCGCCGTCGGCCGCACAGAGATAGGCCGTCCCGCCCCGCTGGGGGTGGCCGGGTTCGGGGATCGTCGCCCGACCGAGATCGATCGCGTCTCGGCGACGAGCCACCCAGTCATCACCGAACAGTGCGCCCGGATCGATGGTCATCGCGGCCGGATCGCTGAGGTGATCGTCGCGATCACGCAACCCGATCTTCACGGCTTCGATCACCACGTGAGTTCGGTCCACCGGTGACATCGCCGCGAGGTCGAAGCCATCCAGGATGCGCATGATCTCGAGCACCGCGGCGCCCTGAGTCGGTGGAGGGAGTTGCGCAATCTCGACGTCGCGGTAGGCCGCTCGCAGCGGGTCGCACCACTCACCGGCATGGGCCGCCAGGTCAGTGCCCGCCATGAACCCGCCGTAGCGACCCAACGCGGCCACGATGTCGTCGGCCACCGGCCCGCGGTAATACGCGTCGGGCCCGTCGGCCGCGAGGATCTCGATGAGCCGAGCCAACGGCGCTTGCCGGAGTTCGTCACCGACCTCGAGGCCGCCGTATACGGCCTGCCATTCCGGGAAGTCGCGGTAGAAGCGCGTGAAGCCCGCAGCGGCGGCTGCGCCGAGAGGCGTGACCCGGATGCCGTCGCGTGCGTAGCGAATCGCGTCGCTCGCCAGATCGCCGAAGCTCATGGTGCCCCACCGCTCCAACAGATCGAACCAGCCCGCGACCGCACCCGGCACGGTGACCGAATGCGGACCGATCAGCAGCGGTGTCCCGGCCAACGCGTCCCGCACTCCGGCGATGGTGGCCGCGCCCGGCGACCGCCCCGAGCCGAGGTACCCGTGCAGTTCGCCGTCCCACACGATTGCGAAGAGGTCACCGCCGTACCCGCAGTAGTACGGAGCGACCACACCGAGCGCCAGATTCGCGCCGACGATCGCGTCGATCGCGTTCCCACCCCGGGCGAGCACCGCGGCGCCGGCGGCCGACGCGAGGTAGTGAGGGGTCGCCAACCCCGCCCGCGGGAATGGCGCGGCGTGATTCGTGATCACCGCTCGTCGGCGGGGGCGGGAACCGGGTCGGCGGTGGTGCCTGTGAGGTCCACCTCGGATGGTCCGAGGCCGGCCGTCGTCGCCGGGTCGTCGGCGGCAATCCCCCACGCCACCGGATCCTCGATCAGCTTCTTGACGTGCTTCAGTGCGTACCCGGCGTAGAGACCATCTTCGACGCGCTCGTCGAAACTCCAACGGATCGCCGCGATCCGTCGTTTCTCCATACGCCCGGTGTTGACGTCGCCGACGAGTTCGTTGCGGGCTCGGCCAACGGCACCGAAGATACCGATCGTGCCGTACTCGTAGAGGTGGTGATACGCGGGGTCGAGCCCGATCGAACCGAGATCGGTGAGGAACATCGACGCGTAGAGCGGGTCGTTCTCGATGAATGCGTTGGGGAACACACCGAACGCTTCGAGCCCACGGTAGGCGGCGAACACGGCCCGCCGGAGCACGCCCGGGAGTTTCAGGATGATCCCCAACTCGCTGTCGACGGTGCTCTTCCCGCCGCCGAACTTCGCCGACTGCAACTGGACACTCATCGCGGTCACCATCGCCGCGTACGGCTCGTCCGGCTCGAACCGGCGCTTGATGACGAGCAATGGCGCGCCGCGCTTCATGCGTTGTTTGGCCGAGTACGAAATCCAGAGCCCGGTCCGCTGATAGAGGCGGCCGCCCGCGACGAACCGGTTCAGCGCCGGATACTCCGTGAGTCCCTGGCGCGCCGCCCACATGACCACGTGGAACAGCGTCGTCCGCGTCTCGGGGTGGGCTTCATTGAACGCCCGCACGAACCGTTCCGCGTTTCCGACGTCGATGCGTTGGTCGAAGTACACCGTCGCACCGCTACGGGACCGCATGACGTAGGGCATGATTCGGCGCAGGTCGGTGCCGTCCTTGACCAGGTAGCCGTCGGCGCGTTTCCACCAGAACACGTCGGGCACGCTAGCCCCGCTGCCGTCCCCGGTACCCTGATCGCATGCGCATTCTGATTGTGGGTGCCGGCGGCGTCGGCTCGGCAATGGTGGCGATTGCTCACCGCCGGGACTTCTTCGAGCACCTCACGGTGGCTGACGTCGACCAGGCCCGGGCCGAGAAGGCCATCGCCCCGTTCGACGATCCCCGATTCGCCGCCGCCGCGGTCGATGCCTCCCGGGCCGACTCCGTCGCGGCCCTTGCCCGCGAAGTCCGGGCCGATGTGATCGTCAACGCCTGTGATCCCCGGCTGAATCCACCGATCTTCGACGGCGCGTTCGCCGCGGGCACGACCTATCTCGACATGGCGATGCACCTTTCCCACCCGCACCCGGAGCGACCCACCACCGAGACCGGGATCAAGCTCGGCGACGAGCAGTTCGCCGTCGCCGCCGACTGGGAACGCGCTGGGCTCCTGGCGCTCGTCGGCATCGGGGTCGAACCCGGCCTCTCCGACGTGTTCGCCCGCTACGCCGCCGACCACCTCTTCTCCGAAGTGCACGAGGTCGGCGTTCGCGACGGCGCCAATCTCGTCATCGACGGCTTCGACTTCGCGCCCACGTTCTCGATCTGGACCACCATCGAGGAGTGTCTCAACCCGCCGGTGATCTGGGAGTCCGAGCGCGGTTGGTTCACCACTCCCCCATTCTCCGAACCCGAGACGTTCATGTTTCCGGGCGGCATCGGGCCGGTCGAATGCGTCAACGTCGAACACGAAGAAGTGCTGCTGATCCCGCGCTGGGTCGAATGTCGACGCGTCACGTTCAAGTACGGACTCGGCGACGAGTTCATCAGCGTGCTCCAGGCCCTCCACACCACGGGGCTCGATCGCACCGACCCGATCATGGTGCGCGGCGTCGAGGTGTCACCCCGCGACGTCGTCGCGGCGGCGCTCCCCAACCCCGCCGAGCTCGGCGATCGCATGCACGGCGCCACCTGTGCGGGCACGTGGGTCACGGGCCTGGGCCTCGACGGTGCCCCACGTGACGTCTATCTGCACCACATTGCCGACAACGATTGGTGCATGGCCGAGTACGGGCACCAGGCCGTGGTGTGGCAGACCGCGATCAACCCGGTTATCGCGCTCGAACTCATCGCCGCGGGGACGTGGTCGGGCGCCGGCGTGCTCGGCCCGGAGGCGTTCGACGCGGTGCCGTTCCTCGATCTGCTCACCGACTACGGGTCACCCTGGGGCCTGGACGAACGGACCCCGCGCCCGAGCTGATCGATTGGTCAGGCGACCGAGTTGGAGGAGCGGCCCAGCCGCGCTTCGTGGGCGGCCCGGCCCTGCTGGCGCACGTCGTTGTACTCGAGGTTCAACACTTTGCGCGCCTCACTGAGCCGCCACGCCACCGCCGCGATCACCGCGGGGTATCCGAACGCCAGCAGACAGATCGCCATCGCGCCCCACCAGCCCGGGCGTGAATATCCGGACCAGTACCAGATCATCGACGGGATCCGGGCGGAGTCGATGGCGAACCACACGACACCGAGGGCGCCGACGATGAATCCCGCAAGAATGGCTATCGGCATTGACGAATCCCCCCAGACCCACCGGTCTCCCGCATTGTGCCACGGCGACCCCGCGCCGTCGAATGACCACCGATGGTGGTCGTTAAGGATGAACCAGCGACACGATGAGCGCGTAGTGACAACCGGCCGCCGCCACCGTCATCACGTGCCACAGCTCGTGAAATCCAAACGTTTGCGGGCGCAATCGCGGTCGTTCCATGCCGAAGAAGATCGCGCCGACCGTGTAGAACATCCCACCCGCAAAGAGGAGGACCAACTGCGTGGCCGAGAGCGCCTCGAAGATCACGGGGAGGGCGACGACCATCACCCATCCGAACGCAACGTAGAGATACCCACTGTTGCGGTCCATGAAATGCCACTTGGTAAAGGTGAGCGTCACCCCGACCACCGCGACGGTCCACGCGATGGCGAGCATGGTGATCCCCCATACGGGCCGCAGCGCGAGCAACGTGATCGGGGTGTACGAACCGGCGATGAGCACGAAGATCATGGCGTGATCGGCCTGTTGCATCCGGAGTCGGATCGCCGGCGACCAGCGCCCCCGGTGATAGGCCGCGGAGGTCCCGAACAGCGCCGCGACCGACGCGGCGTAGAGCGACGCCGCTACGTAGCCGGTCGCCCCCCGAGCGAGAAGCACGATGATCACTCCGGCCGGAATACTGGCGAAGAAGGTGAATTGATGGAGGCGACCGCGGTGGCGGGGCTTGGCCGGATGCATCTCCGACTCCGCGCTCAGATCGGTTGCCGTCATGGGTCAAGGCTACGGGCTCGGCGCCTGGGGTGCATGGGCAGGCCGACCCGTTTCTCAGGCATCTCACCGGTCAAGCCCCACAGGCGTTCTGCCCTTTCCGGTTCGAGGGAATCGCCACCCATTGAGGTCATTCGCGTCTGACGACCGGTCTGCCAGACTGGCGCGATGACTGGGGCAGGCACCACTCAAGGCGCGCTCGACACGTTGCCGGTGCTGTTCACCGACATCGTCGGGAGCGCTTCGTCGAACCCCACGTTGCGATCTCGCTCCGCATCGGCATCAGCCTCGGCAACGTGACGGTCGAGGCCGGCGACGTCTTCGGCACGCCGGTGATCGAGGCGGCGCGCCTGTGCTCGACCGCGGACAGTGGCCAGATACTCGCGACGAGTGTGGTCGAAGCGCTCGCGCGTAGCCGCGGGAATCATCTGTCGGTTACTGCAACCACCCGATGGTAAGCGCGTTCGCAACTGCGACGACCGTCGTCGTAGGCCTCTTCCGCGAGACCGCGATCACACTCGTCGGGGCTCCGCACAATGCTCCGTGGAAAGGTCCCGATCGAGCGCTGCCCAATATTGGAATCAATCTGACGCGCGAGGCCGTGAGCGCGTTGCTGCGATACTTCTCATCACTATCGACCGAAGACTTCCGCGTCGCCGAGGGCATGTTCGACACCGCTTGCAGACTGGTGATGCCGCCTGTCGTCGCACTGCAAGGTGTGGAGACCGAGGCTGCAAACCTTGGTGGCGTTCCGGGCCGCTGGTATCGCCCGCGGCGCGGTTCTGAGGCAGGCACAATTCTCTACTTCCACGGCGGCGGGTATGTAGGCACTACCCCGGCGATGTACGCGTCGTTCGCCGCGCTGCTCGCTCGTCGCAGCAGTTGCGAGGTCTTCGTAGCGGACTATCGCCTCGCGCCGGAGTTTCCGTTCCCAGCCGCAATCAACGACGCCATCGCCGTGCTCAAAGCTGCGCTGGTTTCCGACGCCAAGCCGTCGAAATTGTTCGTCGCAGGAGACTCGGCAGGGGGCGGTCTCGTCACCGCGCTGATGTGCGCCACTGAGATGGAGCACCTGCCATCCGTGGCCGGGCTGATTCTGCTGTCGCCCGAGGTCGACCTCCGGCTCGATAAGCCGTCGATGAGTGAGAACGCCGCTTTGGACATCCTGCCGCCCAATGTGCCGAGCGCCGTCTACCTCCAGGGCGTCGACCCGGGAGAGCGATGCGTCTCCGTGATCGAGCATGCGGTCCGCCGGTGGCCGCCAACGCTGATCAGCTTCGGAAGTAGCGAAATGTTCCGCGACTCGATTCGACTCCTCGTCCGAAGACTCGAGGATGGCGATGTCGATACGACCGCAATCGAGGAGCCCGGAATGTTCCACGTGTTCCCGATACTCGTACCTTGGTCTGCCGCCGGGCAGCGGACGCTTGCCGCTGTCGAGGCGTTCACGACCGGCGCGCTCCTTCGGGGCAACCCCTCGTGAGCTCAGTCGTCGGGCCTGACCTGTTCGATGGGGCGGTCGATCGTCAGGCCAATCGATGGCACCTTCGCGTCGCGAGCGCCACGGTTCGCCGCTTCCATGAGACCTGGTCCCCCGCCGGTGATGATCCCAAAGCCTTCGCGGCCAAGTGCGCCTGCAACGCGCCGGCTCGACTGTTCCGCTTGGAGCCGACTACCGCAGTCGACCTACGGGTGGCACGGCTCGCCATCCCAGCCGGCGAATCCGCGATGCATTCCGGGATTATGGGTGCCACTGAAGCCCATAGTCTGTGAACAATGGCTGACGTGCCGACCGAAGTCGGCGCCCGTCGTTTGTGCCGACGCCGCCACGGGCGCGAAGAGTGCCGCCGCGCTGATCGTTGTCGCCGTAACCGCTTTCAACAGGATTCGGTTCATCGCACTGCTCCCTTGATCGGAGCGGACACGTACGTCCGCGTTGTGAATCTGTAGCCCGATGTTCGGGCGACTCAATGTGTGTGTGTCCCTTGCACTGAAGCGACGGCTCGCAGGGCGTCCGATCGCTGCCGGTGCTGGACTCGTCCCACTCACGGCAACTCCGATCTCTTCTCGGCACCTTCTACGACGGACGGTAGTTGTGTCACGCGCCGGCTCACACGGCCGCTAGACCCGACCTTTCGGGACCTTTGGCCTGTGCCTGCGGAGTACCACGGGGCTTGAGCTCCCACGACATCCGAACGCAACCGATACCCTGCGGTGGTATGGTACAGCGATGGCCGGATACACGATGAATAAGCATGACCTGCTCGGTCGACTCCGTCGTATCGAGGGACAAATCCGAGGACTCCAACAAATGATCGAGCAGGACCGATATTGCATCGACGTCCTGACCCAGATTTCGTCGGCCACCAAAGCACTTCAGAGCGTTGCGGTCGGCATGGTCGATGACCATCTGCGGCACTGCGTCGCCGATGCCGTCGCCACCGGCGGACACGATGCCGATCAAAAGTTCACCGAGGCGACGGCCGCCATCGCCCGACTGATCAAGAGCTGAGGAGTCTCCCATGAGCATCGCCACGTATCAGGTGAAGGGCATGACCTGTGACCACTGCGTCCGCGCCGTCAGTACCGAACTCAGCCGTATCAGCGGAGTCTCCAAGGTGTCGGTCGACCTCGCCTCGGGCGACGTAACCGTGGAGAGTGAGTCACTCCTCGCAACCGATGTCGTGCGAGCAGCGGTCGACGAAGCGGGCTACGAGGTGCTCGCGACATGACGGTCCCGGTCAAGTTGGCTGGCTTCGTCGTGCTCCTTGCCTGCGTGTTCGCACTCGGAGCGGGGCTCGGAGCGCTCGTCGGCCCATTCGGCAATCCGGATCCACCCGCGCACGTGGTCCACACGCCATGACCACCGCAGACGCCGTCGAGGAGCAGCTCCAGGTCGACATCGGCGGGATGACCTGCTCGTCGTGCGCGGCGCGGATCGAGAAACGCCTCAACCGCATTGAAGGCGTGACCGCCGCGGTCAACTACGCCACCGAACAAGCGCGCGTGACCTATCCGCCCGGCGTCACGGCCGATGAACTCATCGCGCAGATCGAAGCGGCCGGTTACACCGCGTCGTTGCCTCGATCGAAGTCGCCTTCGGACAGTCCGAGTGAAGACGACGCGGACACGCGCTCCGATATGCGCTCGGTCCGCGCATTGCGCGACCGACTACTGGTCAGCACCCTGCTCACTGTGCCCGTCATCGTGCTCGCCATGGTGTCTGCATTGCAGTTTCGCAATTGGCAATGGCTCTCGCTGATGCTGGCGGCGCCAGTCGTGGTGTGGGGGGCATTGCCGTTCCACCGTGCGGCGTGGACCAATCTGCGCCACGGCGCGGCCACGATGGACACGCTGATCTCGGTCGGGGTCATCGCTGCGTTCGCATGGTCGCTCTATGCCTTGTTCGTCGGGGACGCCGGCCTCCCGAACATGACGATGAGCTTCAACCTGACCCCTGATCGCGGTGGCGGCCAACACGACATCTACCTCGAGGTCGCGAGCGCGGTGACCGTGTTCATCCTGGCCGGCCGGTACTTCGAAGCCCGCGCGAAACGCCGGTCGGGTGCGGCGCTGCGCGCGCTCCTCGAGCTCGGCGCCAAGGACGTCGGCGTCCTGCGCGACGGACAGGAGGTGCGAATTCCTATCGAGTCCCTCTCGGTCGGCGACCACTTCATCGTGCGACCCGGAGAGAAGATCGCCACCGACGGTGTCGTTGACGACGGCACGTCCGCGATCGACGCATCGCTGCTCACCGGGGAGAGCGTGCCGGTCGAGGTCGGCCCCGGCGACTCCGTGGTCGGCGCCACGGTGAATGCAGGTGGTCGGCTGGTGGTGCGGGCAACCCGAGTCGGCGCCGAGACCCAGCTGTCGCAGATGGCGCGCCTGGTGACGGAAGCGCAGATGGGCAAAGCGCCGATCCAGAGACTCGCTGACCGTGTCTCCGCGATCTTCGTCCCGATCGTGATTGCGCTCGCGGTCGGGACACTCGGCTTCTGGATCGGTGCCGGCGAGCCCACTTCCTTCGCGTTCACGGCCGCAGTTGCGGTCCTGATCATTGCGTGTCCGTGCGCGCTCGGCCTCGCGACCCCGACCGCGTTGTTGGTCGGAACCGGCCGCGGCGCCCAGCTCGGCATCCTGATCAAGGGTCCCGAGGTCCTCGAATCCACGCAGCGCGTTGACACGATCGTGCTCGACAAGACCGGCACGGTAACGACCGGCCGAATGACCCTCGTCGCCGTCCATCCCGCGGCCGACACGACCGCCGATGATGTGTTGCGTCTCGCCGGGGCACTCGAGGATGCGAGCGAGCACCCGATCGGTCAGGCCATCGCGCGTGCGGCCGCCGAGCGCTTCGGCACGCTGCCCGTCGTGACCGCGTTCGAAAATCGCCGCGGGCTCGGAGTGCAAGGGATTGTCGATGGTCATGCCGTGGTCGCGGGCCAGGATCGCTTGCTGGTCGACGCCGGGATTTCGGTGCCTCGCGAACTCGGCGACGCCCATTCAGCCGCCGAGGACCTCGGCAAGACCGCGATCCTCGTCGGCTGGGACGGGCTCCCCCGCGGCGTCGTCGTGGTCGCCGACACCGTCAAGCCAACCGCCCGGGACGCGATCGCAGAGCTGCGCGCGCTCGGGCTGCACGTCATGCTCCTGACCGGCGACAACGAGCGCGCGGCAAACAACGTCGCGGGCGAGATCGGTATCGACGACGTCATCGCCCGCGTGCTTCCCGAGGACAAGCTTGCCGTCATACGTCGGCTTCAGGATGAAGGCCATGTCGTCGCCATGGTCGGCGACGGCGTCAACGACGCTGCCGCGCTGGCGCAGGCCGACCTCGGCCTGGCGATGGGCACTGGCACCGACGTTGCCATCGAAGCCTCGGATCTCACGTTGGTCCGCGAAGACCTCCGATCCGCTGCCGACGCGATCCGACTGTCACGGCGGACGCTGCAGACGATCAAAGGCAATCTCTTCTGGGCGTTCGCCTACAACGTCGCCGCGCTGCCACTTGCTGCGGCCGGCTACCTCAATCCACTGATAGCCGGTGCCGCAATGGCGTTCTCGAGCGTTTTCGTCGTCAGCAACAGTCTTCGACTTCGACGGTTCCGTGCGAGCACCGGGGCAATCGAGGCGGGAGCACGAACTCGGAACGGGATTGCATCACGTCGACAAGCCCAAGTTTGAGGTGAGCGGTCACCATCGCGCCACCACGCCGACTGATCGCGTCGGAGATGCGCAACGTGAGGACGTCGCATGATCCTGTCCGCTGTAGCTCTCGGAGTTGCAGGCAGCGTTTCCGTTGCGCTCATGACCGCAGTCAATTTTGCCCTCGCATCGGATTTCCGATGGATGCTTTTCGGCGTCTCGGGACTCTGGCTGGCAGCGGTGAGCGCTGCCGTGCTGGCATGACAGACCGGCACGACGAGCACCGTCCACCCATCACGACGCGGTCCCATCACTCCGCGTACAACTACACGTGCGCAATGGTTCGGATCGCCTTCTGGGCCCTCGTGAACCGCGAGCGCGACAGGTCGATGAAATCCGTTATCGGCCTGGAGCACCCCGCTTTGTTGGACACCTCATCCTGGGCGTAGTCCAGGGGAAGGAGGCCCTCAATCTTCGAAGCGTGGAGTCGAGAATGCCAAGCGCCGGCCCCCGGAACGCGGACACCTGAACGGTGCGCGCTCACAATCCGCTGACACGGCGCACCATGAAACAGCTCGACCCCGAACCGATCGTCCGGCAACAGGGTCTGATCTGCACTTCTTGTGGTCGGGCTGCCGGGACTCGAACCCGGGACCTTCGGTCCCCCAGTTCGCTCGCCGAGTTGGGCGCAGCTGAACGATCTTCGTCTTCGGGCTGGTCAGATGCGGTGCCCTCAAGTACGTGTCGGCCAGAGTTGGGCGCTCTCGTGTGCTCTTGCTCGAAGACGCGCTGACAACCCGCTGACACCCATGGTGCGCCCGGATCAGCACAGCTCGACCTCCGGATCGGCTGTCACCGGGATCGTGGCGCGGATTCCCAAGGGCTGCTAAGTCCAGCACGCTAGAGCCGAAGGATCTCCTTGAGTTGTTGGTGCAGGCTCGCAAGGCCGTTGCGATGTCGCTCGTCAACGAGGTGTTCACACCGTCCGTCGAGATAGAGGTCAACCACGCATTGGGCTAGTTCAGGTTTGCCAGGCGCCGGCTTACCTTGATCTGCACACCACTGCTCGATCGCACGCCAGCGGTCTGAGTCCGGGAGGTCCGCGGGAGTGAGCTCGGCGGTGACAGACCGCCAACGTCCGAGCGTCTCGTTGACTGCGGTTGCAAGAAGTTCGGGATCGACAAGGTCCTCAACCGTGATCGCGGAAACGGGGAG
>JANLRZ010000025.1:0-4178 GCA_031362155.1 Acidimicrobiia bacterium
GGCGATGACGGAGGGGACGAAGGGTCCGGGCGCAACCGCGCGGCCCAGCGCCTCGACGACGACCACCAGTTCCGGGAGCCCGAACCCGGAGCCACCGTGAGCCTCGGGCAGATGGAGGCCCAGCCACCCCAACGCGCTCAATTCGTTCCAGAAGGGCGGCAGCGTTTCTTCCGGGGCCTCCAGCAGCGCCCGCGCTGCGGTCCGCGCTTGGTGCCGGACCAGGAAGTCCGAGGCGGTGTCCATCAGGGCACGATGGTCTTCGGTGATCGCGATCGACATCAATCGTCCTTCGAGGTGGGATGGCGGCGTGGGGCCGGGTCGAACCACTGCGGAACCGTCGGAACCGCCCAAGATTCTTAGGCGGCGACGGGCCTTCCCGTCCAAAATGGGACGAGATCATCTGGTGAGAGGATCCGAGCGAACCGAATTGCCGGACTCCACGGAGGGGCCTGCCCTCCCGCTTCAAGGCTCCGCGTGTCAGCGCGCGATCAGTGCCTCGAGCGCGGTGGCGGCGCCGGCGGCACCACCGGCCGCGGCGAAGGCGTTCGCGAGGTGGCGGGCTCCCAGTCGACATTCGATGGTGCGTTCGATCGCGGCCCGAAGTCGCGGAGCGTTCAAATATCGAACGGGGAGACGCGTTCCGCCGCCGCTGACCTCGAGTCGGCGAGCGACCTCGAACTGGTCTCGACCGAAGGGCACAGCACAGACGGGGACGCCGGCGACCAGGGCTTTTTGCGTGATGCCCATACCGGCGTGGCATACCACCGCAACGGCGCGCTCGAGCACGGCTCGGTGGGAGATGAATCGCTCGACCCGCGCATTCGGAGGACAACGGGGCATCGAGACCTGCTTCGACGGCACGGTGGCGACGACGAGGAGGTCATCGCGATCGCGAAGTGCGTCGAACGCGGTGCTGATCAGACGACCATCGTCTTGGAAGTCGCTACTCGTGGAGATGAGTACAACGGGTCGGCGATCGCGGCTCAGCCATTGGGGGCACTCGGTCTGCGGTTCCCACGAACATGGTCCGACCAGCCGGAAGGATGCCGGCCATGAGGTACGTGGGTACTCGAAGGGTTCCGCGGTCATTGACAACACCAGCGGCGCCCGCAACAGCACCGCGTCAGCGCTCCGAAGGGACTCGATGCCGACGGCTCTTCGTCCTTGATTGACCGCGGCGGTGACATGGCGGCCGGGACCGAGTGCGCCGAGCGCGCCGAGCGCTGAATCGCGTGTCCGACCCGCGATCCCAGTCATCGGTCGTAGCCCAGGCCCATAGGGCGGGACACCGGGAGAACGTAGCCACGCGGGATAGGGCAACCACGCGCCCCAAGGCAATCCCGATGCCTCGGCAGTGGCGAGCGCTCCGAACGCCATGATGTCGACCAGCAGGACGTCGGGCTGTTCTTCGGAGATCGCCTCGCGGAGATCGACGGCCTCGAGTGGGGCTCGGCGCCCGAACGTCAACATCGCCCGCCGCTGCCTGCCGCCCGGCGACCGGGCCCGCCAATCGTCGTTGTCGATCGCTTCGACCGCTCTCGACACGGCGTGTGCATCCATCCCGAGGTCTCTCAAATCAGCGATATATGCACTCGAGGTGCGCACTGCAACCCTGTGGTCCCGCCGCTGGAGTTCCTGGAGGATGGGAACTACCGGGAACAGATGACCGCTCATTGGCGACGTGTACGCCAGAACCTTGGTCATCGCAAACGTTCCAAGAGGTCGTAGACGCATCGTTCGTAGTCTCGGGCACTGAGCCCTTGCTCGAGCCGCATGACCTTCCACGTCAGGAGGTCGGTCACTGCGATGAGCGTGGTCAGCCGGCGCCGCCGTGCCCCGGGAGTGTCACCGCCGAGCATCGGGCCGAGCACGCGTTGCACCCAGGCCCGGTGCATCTCACGGCCACGCTCATTCATGTCGGCGATCGCGTCGCCACTGGACTCGACAGCCAACATCCGCAACACCATCGGACCGACGCTCTCGTAATGCTGGGCCAGATAGTGCGCGATCGCCGCGACGTCGCCGACCGGAACCTCATCGCGACCCGCACTTGTCGTGGCGAGGCCTCGACGCGCCGAGGCCTCGAGCAGCTTCGCCTTGGTACCGAAATGCCGAAGGATGGTCTGCACCGTGGCACCGGACAACTCTGCCACCTGATCCAGGGTGAAGGTCGCCCCCGGGTCAGGCAAGAAGATGGCGTCTACCGCGTCCAGGATGGCAGCCCGGGTGGCAGCGACAGCAGTCGCTCGCTCCGTCTGATGGTACGGACGCGCGCTCATTGATCCCCTCAACGTCAAACGGCCATGTCTACATCGCGCGTGCCCGCTCCGAACTTCTGTGATAGTACTACTAACATCAAAATGGGCGGGAGGCGCGTCCCAACCTCGATGAGGAGGCCGTATGGCCGTCGATAGTCACGACACCGAACCGCCGACCAACGCGATCGACGACTCTTCAACAGCCACAGGCTCGCCCGGGTCATTGAGCCGCCGCCGTTTTCTCGGCGCCGCCGGTGCGATTGGCGCAGTAGCCCTGTCCGCTTGCGATCCTCCCCAGAGGCGATCGGACTCGGAAGGCACTCGACGACACCGGCGTCGTGGGACGAAGGAGGGCCCCATTTGGTCGATGGGCGCCGCCGAGCTTGCCGACCGCATCCGAACCCGCGAACTCTCGAGCGCGGAGGTCGTCGATGCTCTCCTCAGCCGAATCGACGGAGTCAACGGGCACATGAACGCCATCACGGTCGTTCTCGAGGAGTCAGCGCGCACCGCCGCAGCGCGCGCCGACAGGCTGACCGCACGAGGGGCCCGAGTCGGTCCGCTGCATGGCGTGCCGTTCACCGTGAAAGAGAACATCGACATGCTGGGCTCGGCGACGACGCAGGGCCTCGTCGCGTTCAAGGGCGCACTCCCGACGATGGACGCTCCACACATCGCCCAGCTCAAGGCCGCAGGTGCGATCCCGATCGCCAGGACGAATGTGCCTGATATCGCTACCCGTTGGCACACTGACAACGAATTGCGGGGAGCGACCGTGAACCCTTGGGACCGCGCCCGCACCCCCGGCGGATCGAGTGGCGGCGAAGCGGCCGCGATCGCGACGGGGATGTCGCCGCTCGGCATGGGCAACGACTACTTCGGATCCTTGCGAGTTCCCGCTCAGTTCTGCGGCGTCGCCTCATTGAAGCCCACGTTCGGTCGCGTCCCTCAGGCGTCGACGGCCCTGCCGAACTTTCCGCTGTCACTGCAAATGATGGCCGTGCAAGGCCCAGTCGCTCGCCACGTCGAAGACCTTCGTGTGGCATTTCAATCAATGTCCGGATTCGATGCACGAGACCCATGGTGGACCTCGGCCCCGTTCGAGGGACCGAGACGGCCACGACGGGTTGCAGTGCAGTCTCACGCGGAGGACCCCCAGGTGGCAGCCGGAATCCGAAGAGCTGCGGACGCGTTGGCCGACGCCGGCTACGAGGTCGTCGACGATGTCGCGCCGATGGTCCCGGAAGGTTCGAACGCCGCGCAAGACCTCGCCGCGTCGGACTCCAAGATCCTCGCCGACCTGGTTCGGCCGTTACTCGGACGAGACGCGGCAACGTTCATCAACTCGTGGATCGGACTACGACCGCCGATCGACAAAGGTGGCTACGTCGAAGCCTTCAGTACGCGCCAAGGCGTCGCGCGGGCGTGGACCCAATTTCAGGAAACTCGCCCGCTGCTGTTGGCGCCCGTCTCGACCAAGCGCCCGTTCCTCGTCGGCCGCGACCTCGAAGGAACGGCTGCCGTGTCCGAGATCTTCGAAAGTTTGCGTTTCGTTGTCATCGTCAACCTTGTCGGCCTTCCCTCGGTCACCGTGCCCGTCGGGAAGGCCGAAGGAGTTCCCCAGGCGGTCCAGATCATCGGGCCTCGCTACCGCGAAGACCTGGCCCTCACCGCCGCCGAAGCGATCGAACGACGCCTCGGCATCATCACCCCGATCGATCCCCGCTGACCGCGCGGAGCTGCTCAAAGGCGCAATGCTGGAACAGGCCGGACCGGCAACCGGCTGAGAATCGGTGACCGCCGTCACCCATCCGCCGGACCCCTGACCACCGAACTCCTCTCGTGCACACATTTCGGACCGGGGTCTGGGGCTCATGAGGATCGCCATCGTCGGGACCGGCGTGGCCGGGCTCGTCACGG
>JANLRZ010000026.1:0-1891 GCA_031362155.1 Acidimicrobiia bacterium
GGCGATGACGGAGGGGACGAAGGGTCCGGGCGCAACCGCGCGGCCCAGCGCCTCGACGACGACCACCAGTTCCGGGAGCCCGAACCCGGAGCCACCGTGAGCCTCGGGCAGATGGAGGCCCAGCCACCCCAACGCGCTCAACTCGTTCCAGAAGGGCGGCAGCGTTTCTTCCGGGGCCTCCAGGAGCGCCCGCGCTGCGGTCCGCGCTTGATGCCGGACCAGGAAGTCCGAGGCGGTGTCCATCAGGGCACGGTGGTCTTCGGTGATCGCGATCGACATCAATCGTCCTTCGAGGTGGGATGGCGGCGTGGGGCCGGGTCGAACCACTGCGGAACCGTCGGAACCGCCCAAGATTCTTAGGCGGCGACGGGCCTTCCCGTCCAAAGGTACGACGCGACCCACAGCGGCACCGGCACGGTCCTCGACCGGGACCAGTGCCGTCAGGTCGTGTGACGGGCGAAGAACTGCCAGAACAGCTCCGCCGCATTGACGCTCCCGGACTGTTTGATCAACGTGGGCTTCCCCGCTGCGGCATTCGGGTAGTGGTGTCCAACGCCGTCGAGGAGCATGAACACGAACGAGTTCCCGCTGGTATTGCCCGAAACCGGTGTGGACCATTCCGCGGTCACGTACTGCGGCGCCGGCCAGGTCGAACGCCATGCCACCCCCGCCCAGTCGTCGACGCCGATCGCTGTGCCCGGGACCCAAGCCAGACCGTTGTTCGAGAGTGTTGGGGAGAGGAGTACTTGGCCGAACGCACCGTTCACCGACGCCATCGTGAGCGGGATCGAGTCGATCGGCGGCCGACCTTGACCCACGAGGTACTCGTTGATGTGCGCGAGGTACTTCGCGTCGCGCGTGCCCAGACCGAGGGCGAGCGGGACAGCGGTCGTCGGAGGGCTCTGAAGGTGCGGCGCCACGATCGGGCGCACCACCGTGCCATCGATGCGACGACACTCGCGCGCCTGGCCCGCCCATGAACCGATCGCCGCGAACGTGTCCGCGCGGCTGATGGCAAGAGACTGTGCGAAGGCCGAGCCGTTCGAGAACCCCGAGGCGTAGACCCGGTGGCTATCCACCTGCTCGCTCCCCCGAAGCTCCGCCAGCATCGCGTCGACGAATGCGTCGTCATCGGCAGGGTAGGGAGCGGTCGTCGGCCATCCCGCGGGGCGGCGTTCACTGACATCGCACGCGAGGCTGAAGTCGTTCCACTTGGTGCTCAGCCGCCCGGTATCCAGCACGCGATAGCTCTTGCCGGTAGGAAAGACCGCGATCACGCCCTCGCGATCGGCGACCTCGCGCCAACCCGAGATCCCATAAAACTGTTCGCCAGAACCGCTCGAACCATGGAACATGAACACGACGGGCGCCGGGGCGTTGCTCGCGGCGACCGCGTTCGGCACGTACACGACAAAGCGGCGAACGAGCCCGCCGGTTTGAATGAGACGACAATTCGCGCCGGCGACCAAAGGGGTTCCGGCACCGCCGACTCGCCCCGGACACAAAGTGTTCCAGGCGGCCGGGACCGCGCCGGCCGCGCCGCTCGGTTCCGAGGGAACGACCGCCAGTGCGCCGGTGACTGCGAGGACGACGGCCAGGACAACAGGACTTGTGCCGAATCGGTTGCGACTCAACTTCGGGTGCATGGCGCACTCCTTTCGAAACGTCTCCGCCAACGTAGGCAAGGGATGCGCGGTTTGGGTCAGACGATTGTCAGGGGTTGGTGAATCGTACCGGCGCGGCGTTGCATCCGGCTGAGAATCGGTGACCGCCGTCACCCATCCGCCGGACCCCTGACCACCGAACTCCTCTCGTGCACACATTTCGGACCGGGGTCTGGGGCTCATGAGGATCGCCATCGTCGGGACCGGCGTGGCCGGGCTCGTCACGG
>JANLRZ010000046.1:0-17224 GCA_031362155.1 Acidimicrobiia bacterium
GGTCGGGTAGTCGTTCCCGAGCACGATACGAACCTGCAGATCGTCGTTGACGGGGGTGGGCGTGGGGTCGTGACCTATTGGCTCGCCGCGCAGGCGACCGATCGCACTCGCCGCGGGTTGGAGCACCACTTCTACGAGTGCGGCGAAGCGGTGAGCGGGAATGACTACGACGCTGCCGTCCTCCCCGCCGATAGCGCGAGGGGTGATCCGGCTGGTCCTGATCGCTATGCCGCGGCGCTGCTCAAGGACCCGGACGCGCGGCGCAAGGTCCGTGAGAACTGGGCTGAACTCACCCGGCCGGACACGACGGCGATCGAAGCGGGGCTGATACTCGAGATCGAACCCGAGCCCGAGCAACCGAACCGGTGTTAGTCCCGGGAGAACACGACCTCTTGGTCAGGGCCAACTTCGCGTGCCCGATCGCTCAGGTGAGTTCGTCTTCTTATTCGAACCCTTGCTCAGGGTTCGACGGTCACGCGTAGGAACGTTGCTGGGATCGAGGTCGAGCCGGGACTCGTGCTCTGGTTCTGCGCGTTGAACAGTTCGTCGAGTTCCTTCTGGAGCTCGTCGGCGCGTCCGTCCTTCTCGGCCGCTTCGAAGGCGTTCATGGTCGGGCCGTAGTACTCCCGGAACACGGCGAGTAGCTCGGACGGGGGCATGGCGCCGCTGAAGACGAACGTGTCGGGCTCGCACGAGATCTTGTTCTTGGGTACGCCTGCGGTGACGAAGCGTTCGACGACGTTGTCGACGATGCCCCACGCTACGGGGCTTATGAAGCCTTCCGGCGGTGGCGGTGAGTACGACGCGCTGATGCGCAGAATCTGGGCCACGAGGGTCGGGTCGCCGGGGATCCAGTTGCCCATGATGATCCGACCGCCGGGGTGGGTGACTCGCACCATCTCTTTGGCGACGTCGAATGGCTTGGGCGCGAACATCGCGCCGAAGATGCTGACGACGAGGTCGAAGGTGTTGTCCTCGAGGTCGGCGAGATCGCAGGCGTCGCCCTCCTGGAAGCGCAGGTTCGCGAGACCCTCTTCTTGCGCTCGCCTGTTGCCAGCGGCGACGAGGTTGCTCGCGATGTCGACGCCCAGGACGTTGGCGCCGAGCCGGGCGGCGGGAACGGCGGTCGTGCCGTCACCGCAGCCGAGATCGAGCACCTTGAGGTCCTTGGTGATGCCGAGGCTCTCGACGAGTTGCTGGCCGCTGTCGCGCATGCTTGCGGCGACGCGGGTGAAGTCGCCCTTTTCCCATAGTTCTTTGTTCGGGTTCATGTGATCGTCTCCTGATTGAGGTTGGTGAGTTGCCGGGTGTGGTAGCGCTCGCGGTATTCGCCGGCGAATTTACGAACCGACGGTCGAGGCGAGGGCGGTGACTGACCGTTGCATTTCCTTGCGGAGCGCCGGTCGGCGGATTCGGATGAGAAGGTGCTTCCGCCAGAAGCTGAGCGGGTGGAGGTCGACGGTGGCCGTGACTCGTGAACCGTCTCCGTCGGACTCGACGTGCCATTCCCAATCAGCGTACGACGGGTTGCCGTCGTCGGACTGGGAACGGTAGGCGAATCGTCCCGCGGCCGTGTCGAGCGCGATGACCTGGGACTTGCTGACCCAGGACTGTCCGAGCGCGTGAACACGCACTCTCCACACCGTCCCCGGCTCGAGACGCTCTGGTGCTTCGATGACCTCGGTGATCGCGGGATTCCATTCGGGCAATCTCGCGACTGACGTCACCATGCGGAGTACCGCCTCTGGAGACGCGTCCACGTGCGCGCTGGCTGATTCGTGCAGACTCATCATTCTCCTGCTTTCCGGATCCCCGTGCATGGGGTCCTGCTCTCACGCATCGGCGACAGGTTCCGCCGCGCGGGGGTGGGTTTCGTACATGCGGAGCGCGACGACGATGCCCGAGAGCGCGGTGATCGCCGCCACAGTCCAGATCGCGGTCTCGATTCCGAACGCGTCCGCGATGATCCCGGCGAGGATCGCGCCGACTGCGAAGCCGCCATCGCGCCAGAGCCGGTAGATCCCGACGGATGACGCGCGCCAGTTCGGGTGGGCGACGTCACCGATGGCGGCGAGGAGAGTGGGGTAGACCATCGCGGTACCCGCGCCGAGCAGTACGGCCCCACTGGCCCACGCCCAGAAGCCGGTGGTCGCGGCGATGAGGCCAATGGCGGTTGCTTGGGTGAGCATGCCGCCGACGATCAGCCGTTTGCGGCCGATCCGGTCGGAGAGTGCGCCGGTGGCGAGCTGGCCGAGTCCCCAGACCGCGGGGTAGAGCGCGGCGAGGACGCCGATGCGGCCGATCGAGAGTCCGGCGGCGGCGAAGTAGAGGGGGAAGATGCCCCAGGCGAGGCCGTCGTTGAGGTTGTTGACCATGCCCGCCTGACTGCACGAGGACAGCGCGGGCTCGGTGAAGCTCGTGAGCGCGAAGACCTCCCGGGTGGAGAGCCCGCCGTGCAGCGCTGCGTTCGTCGTCGTATGCATGGCGGCCTCGTGGTGGACGTGGTCGCGTGTCTCGCGCACGAACAGCGTGGACAGACCGAGACCGAGACCGGCGTACGCGACGCCCAGGAAGAACGGTTCCGGGCGGAGTCCGTAGCGAGCGGCGATGAACCCGGTCGCAAGCGCGGTGACTGCGACTGCGCCGTAGCCGGCTGCTTCGTTGAGTCCCATGGCGAAGCCGCGTCGCTCGGGGCCGACGAGATCAATCTTCATGATGACGGTCGTCGACCAGGTGAGGCCTTGGTTCACGCCGAGCAGCACATTGGCGAAGATGATCCATCCCCACGTGGGTGCCCACATCAGCAGGAACGGGATCGGGAGTGCGACGAGCCAGCCGGCGACCAGGACGGGTTTGCGACCGTGACGGTCCGAGAGGGTGCCGGCGAAGAAGTTGGTCGCGGCTTTTGTCGCGCCGAAGGCGAGGATGAAGGTCAGGGCGGCGGTGTAGCCGGTCAGCCCGAAGACGCGATCGGCGAGGAGTGGGAGCACGGTGCGTTCCTGGCCGATCATGCCGCCGACGAGCGCGTTGACGCCGACGAGCAGCGCGAACTGGCCCAGGTTCTCGCGGAGCCCGAGCCGGATCGGGGGGACGACGGCCGTGGTGGTCACGGCCCGGTCTCGAGCGGGTTACCGGTGCACCTGGACCAGTCATCGGGTCCACCGATGACAACGGCGAGGTCGCGCACGCCGCGTTGTTCCAGAATGGACGCGCCGGTCATCGCACGTTCGCCATGTCCGCACATGACGGTCACGGCACCTTCGGGAACCGGCTCGCTCGGAAGCGCGCCGAGCTCAACGTGGTCGGAGCCTGGGATATGGCCGGTCTCGTACTCGTTGCGCTGGCGGACGTCGAGCACGGTTCCGGGCAGTTCGCCCGTATCGACGAGGTCGATGTTGGTGACCGGCAGCTCGGCGTCACGCCACGCGTCGAGTCCGCCGTCGATCTCTCCGGCGAGTTGCTCGTATCCGACCGTGAGGCACTGGCGTACCAGTTCGGCGCGGTCCTGATCGTCGGCGAGGACGAAGACGAGTGGCCGGTCGGGTTCGACGAGCCAGCCGAGCCAGCTCGAGAAGACGGGCCGCAGTTGGATCGAGAGCGAACCGGGAATGTGCGCGGCGGCGAAGTCGGCAATGGGTCGCACGTCGATGATCCGCGCGTCATGTTCCATGAGGGACCGCGCATGAGTCAGCGGGAGGCGGGCGAGCTGAGGCACGTCGCCGTAGAGGTGCGGGCCGATCCGGTTCAGCTCGGGCAGGCGTGAGAAGTACGGAGGGAACGTGCCGAGTCCCGCGAGGAGCTGACCGACGAATGCGTCCTCATCGGGCGACCGGAGGAGCGGGTTCGTCGCGCGTTCTCGGCCGATGGTTGTCGTCCGTTCGGTCGCGCCGGGCGCCGAGCAGAAGGAGCCGGCGCCGTGGGTGGGGTAGACGGCGAGGTCGTCGGGAAGGATGAGGATCTCGTCCCGCAAGGCGCGGTAGAGGCGTCGCGTGAGTTCCTCGCGGGGTGCCGGGCCGAGGAGATCGGTCCGCCCCACGGTGCCGACCATGAGCGAGCCGCCGCTGAACAATGCGACGGGTTCGCCGTGCTCACAGAGGAGGTAGGCGAGATGATCAGGGGTGTGACCGGGCGTCGGGATGGCCCGCAGGCTCATCGTGTCGGTGAGCCTGATTTCGTCACCGGCGTCGACGTCACGGTGCGGCACTTCGAGATGTGCGCCTTCGGATGCGAGGAACTCTGCGCCGCGCGCGGCGAGTTCGGGACTCCCGGAGACATAGTCGGCATGTGAGTGAGTGTCGGCGGTGTAGGCGATGCGAAGGCCGCGTTCGGCGGCGGCCGCGAGGTGAAGTTGTGGGAGTCGGGGCGGGTCGACGACGAGCGCACGGCCGTCACCGAGATCGACGAGGTACGAGGAGTGGCCGAGGCCTTCGTCGACGAAGCTGGTGATGTCGTTTGGGGCCATCGTCGGCATCGGGACTCCCACCGTGATATTCAAGCAATATCGAGAATAGGGGTTCCCTTCCCAGTATTCAAGTGATATCTTGAATAGGAAGTTCCGTGAGGGGGTCGGGTGGCAGCCAGGTTTGCGAAGGATGCGCTCTTCGAAGCGTTTGCGTCGGTCGCCAAGGCAATGGGTAATGGACACCGGGCCGAGATCGTGGACGTGCTGGCCCAGGGTGAGCGTTCGGTCGAGGATCTCGCGGCTGAGATCGGCCAGTCGGTTGCGAACACGTCTCACCACTTGCGGCTACTCGCCGACGTGGGACTGCTGCAGACCCGTCGCGATGGAACGCGAATCTTCTACCGGTTGGCGAGTGACCGGGTCGGTGAGCTCTGGACCGCGCTGCGCGGCGTCGCGGTTGAACATGTGGCCGAGATCGAGGTGCTCGCTGACGAGTACCTCGGGGAGCGTGACGGCGTGGAGCAGATCACGGCCGCGGAACTCGCCGCCCGTCTCGACAAGGGACGCGTGGTGGTGCTCGACGTACGGCCGGCCAACGAGTTCGCATCCGGACATATTGCGGGGGCTCGCTCCGTGCCGTTCGATGAGCTCCCCGATGTGGTCGCGTCCCTCCCGCGGAGTCGCGAGATCGTCGCGTACTGCCGCGGTCCGTACTGCGTGTACGCGGATGACGCGGTCCGGCTGCTGCGAAGCCGCGGACTTCGCGCGCGGCGCCTCGATACCGGTTACCCCGAATGGCACCGCGCCCGGCTCCCATCAGCCGGAACGTCGAGATCGGAACTGGACGAGCGAGAGAGGAAGATCGGATGACCGAAGATCTCATGGTCGACCCCGAGGTACTGCGCGAGCAGGTTCGCGACAAGTACCGCGAGGTCGCGGCCGAACCGGAACGGACGTTCCACTTCCACACCGGGCGACCGCTCGCGGCCCGGCTCGGTTACGAGACGGCGGCGGTCGATGCGCTTCCCGATCGTGCGGTTGAGTCCTTCGCGGGCGTCGGCAACCCGTTCTCGCTGCGGCGGCTGATGCCGGCGGAGCGCGTCGTGGACGTGGGATCAGGTGCCGGATTCGACTCGTTCATCGCCGCCGGTCAGGTCGGACCGACCGGCCAGGTCATCGGCGTCGACATGACCATCGAGATGCTCGAAAAGTCACGGGAGACTGCTTCGGGCCTGGGGTCCGACCATGTCAGCTTCGTCGATGGCTTCGCCGAGGAACTCCCGGTCGACGACGGCTGGGCCGACGCGGTCATCTCCAACGGGGTGATCAATCTCTGTGCCGACAAACGCGCCGTGTTCGACGAGATCCATCGCGTGCTCAAGCCCGGCGGCGTACTGCAGTTCGCCGACATCGCCAACGGTCGCCCGGTTCCGCCCGAGGCGCTGCGCGACATCGACTTGTGGACTGGCTGAATTGCCGGTGGGCTGCCCCGTGCGGGCTGGCAGAAGATGATCGAGGACTCAGGCTTCACCGACGTCCACATCGGAGAAGCAGTGGACACGTTCGGCGGCGCCCAGGGTGAGCCGCAAGCACGCAGCTTCGAGGTCTACGGCTACGCATTCATCGCCCGGCGCGCCAGCGAGTGATATCGGCTCACGCTGACTAGGGAGCTACTCCAGCCCCTCCGCAACGACACGTCGTGATCCGGCGATTGGGGCACTTGGTGACAGGTTGCCCTGTACCAAGTACACTGGCGACATGAGCGTGCAGGAGTACCTGGTGTCGTCGTCTGGTCAGATGTCGCTTCCGGCGAGCGCTCGTCACCGTTGGCAGCTCGACGACGGCGGTCCCGTGGAGGTCATCGACCTCGGGTTCGGAGTCCTGACCGTCCCGAAGGGAACGGCCCGCCGCATGCTCGACGACTTGGTGAGCCGCGAAGAACACGCCGAGTTCGTCCGATCTCTCGCCGAAGATCCGGATCTCGCGACGACGTGACCCGAGCCATCCTCGACGATCACCTGCTGCGTGATCTTCTCGCCGACAACGTGCCGACTGCGCTCGACGAGATCCTTGCGGGACACGATCCCGCGACGACGAACTGCTACCTGTACCGACTTTCCAGGAGCGTGGTGTCGTCGGCTGGTGGCGCGCTCACCGGAGCGTGGAGTGCAGAGCAGCGACGAGCACTGGGTTCCCGGCTCGTGGCCCTCCCCGCCGATATCGAGGTGGTTCCAATGCGAACTCTCGCGTACCGGATGGCCGAGCTCGCAGGCGTATACCGAGTCTCGACGCTCGGCGCGGAGGCGATCGCCGCAGCCGAAAACCTCGACGCGCCGTTGTGTGTGTGGTCCGGCGATGACGGACCCGGGATCCGCGGAGCGATGGACGCACTCGGGCAGGACTACCGCACCGTCCAACGCTGATTGGCGGCGCGTGTTCTGGGACGCAGTGGAGCGATCTCGGGCTGGGCGTTCGTAGATATGCCATCTGGGAGATGTTCTCCGCCGCCAGTACCGTCACGATGCGGTCATGACCCACACGGAAATGAACCTGGCAGACTCGGATGTGTCCCAAATCGTCGAATCGGAGCTCCCGACCGGCACGGTGACGTTCCTGCTCACCGACATCGAGGGCTCGACGAAGCTCTGGGAGGCGGGTGCCGACGAGACCGCGATCTCGGTCGCCCGTCACTACGAGCTGCTCGAAGCGGCCGTGGCGTTGCACGGAGGCGTGCGCCCGGTCGAGCAGGGTGAAGGAGACAGCGTGGTCGGCGCCTTCTCGCGGGCGTCGGACGCCGTGGCTGCGGCGCTCGACGTGCAACGCGCGTTCGCGCAGGAACAGTGGCCCGCGGGTGGGGAAGTGCGCGTGCGCATGGCGCTCCACACCGGCGAGATCCGCTTGCGCGACGCCGGCAACTACTTCGGCCCGACGATCATCCGATGCGCGCGCATACGCGCGATCGGACACGGTGGGCAGACGCTCATCTCCGACGCCACCCGGGATCTCGTGGTTGATTCGTTGCCCGAGGATGCTGAGCTCCGTGATCTCGGTCTGCATCGTTTGAAGGATCTCGGCCGGGCCGAGCGGATCTGGCAGCTCGTGCATCCCGATCTCGGCCACGACTTCTCTCCGTTACGCTCGCTTGGCGCGATGCCGACGAACTTGCCCGCGCAGGTGTCGAGCTTCGTGGGCCGTGACGCCGAAATCGCGGCGTTGCGTGAGGCTGTTCGCGAGAACCGGTTGGTGACGCTGACCGGTACCGGCGGTTGCGGCAAGACGCGTCTTGCCTTGCACGCAGCGGCCGACGAGCTCGACGCTCACCCCGACGGCGTGTGGTGGGCAGAGCTTGCGGCCGTCGCGCACGGCAGCGAAATCTCCCAGGCGATCGCCGGTGTGTTCGGCCTGCGCGAGGAGTTCGGGCGACCGCTTATCGACACGCTGACCGAACAGCTGCACGATCTCGACGCGCTCTTGGTGGTCGACAACTGTGAACAGGTGCTCGACGCGGCCGCCCAGATGATCGAGTCTTTGCTGCTCGCCTGTCCGCGCTTGCGCGTGTTGGCCACGAGTCGCGAGCCGATGGGTGTTTCGGGCGAAGTGGCGTGGCGCGTCCCGTCCCTCGATCGTTCGACTTCGGTCGCGCTGTTCGTGGATCGAGCGCAAGAGGCGCGACCGGGATTCACACCCGACGCCGAAGCATCGAAGGCGATCGACCAGATCGTCGACCGTCTCGACGGAATACCGCTCGCGATCGAGCTCGCCGCGGCGCGAGTTCGCATGATGCACCCGACTCGGATCGCGGCGGCGCTCGACGATCGTTTTCGGTTGCTCACCGGAGGTAGTCGCACCGCGATGCCCCGGCAGCAGACGCTCGAGGCGTCAATCGCGTGGAGCTATGAGCTCCTCGACGACGCCGAACGAATGCTCGCCCGGCGGCTCTCGGTACTCCACGGCTTCACGCTCGACGCAGCGGAAGCGGCCGGCTGCGACGACGAGTTGGACCGGTTCGGTGTCCTCGATCTGCTGACTGGGCTCGTCGACAAGTCGTTGGTCCAGGTCGATCACGACGACCCCGAGTCCCGCTACCGGATGCTCGAATCGGTCCGGCAGTTCCTCCAGTCGCGGCTCGTGGAGTCGGGCGATGCCGACGCCGTTCGCGCTCGGCACTTCTCGTACTTCCTCGCCCTGGCCGAGCAGCTGGCGCCGCGCCTCGCACTCGGCGACGGCCCAGCATGCCTCGCTCGCCTCGAGGCCGAGCACGACAATCTCGATACGGCGCTCGAATGGGGCGACGGAGCGGCCGCAGCGGGGGAGATGCTGCGGTTCACGGCGGCGCTCACGCTCTTCTGGGAGCTCCGCGGTCACCTCGCGAAGGGCGGACGGTGGTTCGCTCGGGTCCTGCGCGACGACGATGCGCCGCCGACGGCGGAGCGAGCGCGTGCGCTCTGGGGCGCTGCGCACGTCGCGCTCTACGGCGACGACTTCGAGACCATGCAGATCCGAGCCCCGCAGGCGTTGGCGATGGCCGAGGCCGTCGGCGACGACTGGGCCGCCGGGCGCGCCTTGAACACGCTCGGTTTCGCAACCGCGCTCTTCGATCCGGAAGCCGGCCGCACCCAGTTGGCACGCAGCATCGAGCTCGGACGAGCGATCGGCGACGACTGGGCCGTCGCCGACGGTTGGAAGATGACGACGGTCGCCTACTACGCGGCGCACGACGAAGCGGGCGCCGCCGAGGCGCTCGAACAGTTCCGGATTGTCGGCGAACAACTCGAGAGCGAGTTCTTCCTCGCCTGGTATCGCTTCATGGTGGGGTACTTCGCGATGCACCGCGGCGATTACGCAGTCGCCCGAGCGGAGTTCGCCCGTTCGCTCGAAAGCTGCCGGCAGGTCGGAGACCCGTCGACAGGCGGCTTCGCCGAGGCATTCGAACTCGGCGCGCGGTCCCAAACGGGGGATCTCGTGGGTGCCGCCGCCGGCCTGGATGCGTTGATCGCTCGCGCGAGCGCGGATGGTGGCGGGTTCGCGCTGGGCGAGGCCGTCTCGCTCCGTGCGGATATCGCGCTCGCGCAGGGTGACGCGGTCACTGCGCGCGGGTTCGTCGAGCCGGTGATCGAGATGACTCGTGAAGACGGCGTGCCCCTGTGGACGGCTCAGCTGCTCCGGGTGCTCGGCGCGGCGATGCGGCTCGCGGGCGATCTCGACGCCGCGCAGGTCGCGCTGGATGAGGCCACCGCGCTGGTGGCGTCGTACAACAACGACTGGCTGGTCGCACTCATCGAATTCGAGGGCGCGCTCGTCGCCCATGCGCGCGGCGAGTCGGCTCGAGCCGAAGATCTGTTGCATTCGGCACTGGACCGCCAAGCACGGCACGGCCTGAAGCCAGGCATCGCGGCCACCCTCGACGCCCTCGGCGCACTCGCGTTGGATGCCGAGAGCACCAACGAAGCGGTCCGATGCTTCTCGGCCGCCGACGCGCTCCGAGCCGCGATCGGACTTGCCGCCCGGCCCTTCGACGATGCAACCCGCGCGCCTGACGCCGCTCGAGCGCGAGATCTCCTCGGCGAAGAGATCTTCGAACAGCATTGGACCGAAGCCGCGAGTCTGCCGCTCGGTGAGATGATCGAGTACGTCTCTCGCGCACGCGGCGAACGTAAACGGCCGTCGTCGGGATGGGACAGCCTGACGCCCACCGAGGTACGCGTCGTCGGCCTCGCGGCGGCCGGGCTCACCAATCCGCAGATCGCGGAACGGATGTTCATCGCCCGTGGCACGGTCAAAGTGCACCTCAGCCACGTGTTCGCCAAGCTCGGCGTCGCGACCCGTGCCGAGCTCGCCGCGCAAGCGACCAAGCGGGGACTCGCCGAAACCTGACCGCCGTGCGGACCGAAGCCACCCGTCAACCGCTCGGTCAGGCCGAAACCCGCCGCCAACGTCCCGACCTGCGGGCAGATGGCTGCTCATCGACCGATCGTTGTCACGGCGTTGCTTCCGCCGACCGTCCGCACCAGGCCGGCGGCCGCGACAGCTGGCGGCCTAGGGTCGCCGGCATGACGACGAGGACGTTGTGAGGCGATTGACCTTCAGGTTTCGCGTGGTGGTGGCGGCAACTGCGGCTGTGACGCGGGTGCTCCTGCGGCGACCGTTCCGCGGACCCGCGCAACCGACATGGACCTGGGGTGAAGAGCTCTTCGTTGCCGCGTCGCGTGCCGCCCTGTTGGCGAGTGGATGGGACGTCGAGTTGATGAGTCCCCGCCGACGAGGGCTGAAACCGCCACTTGGCCGGCAGGCCAGCAGTGCCCTCACGGTTGAGGACGTGGATCTGGGCGGAATTCGAGCTGAGCGATACTGCCCGAGGGAGAGCCCGTCCGGAACGATCTTGCGCTTTCACGGCGGTGGCTTCGTCACCGGGAGCGCCCGGATGGAACGCCGCGTCGCCGCTGAACTTGCCGTGTTCTCGAACTGCGACACCTTCGGTATCACCTACCGACTCGCGCCGGAGCACCCGTATCCTGCCGCGCTGGACGACGCGGTCGCGGCCTACCAAGGCTTGCTCGAACGCGGAGCCGATCCGGGAACCACGGTGCTCTTTGGTGGATCGGCCGGAGCGGGCCTGGCCCTCGCAACCCTGCTCAAGATTCGCGAGTTGCAACTCCCGCAACCGGCCGGTGCCGTGTTGCTCTGGCCCTATGCCGATTTCACCTTCAGCGGCGAGACGATCCAGACGAACGGCGACATCGACATGCTCCCGCTCCGCGATCTCGCGCACGTATGGGGACCGGCCTACGTCGGGGACGCGGATCCTGCCGACCCGCTCGTCTCACCCGCGCTGGCAGACTTAGACGGGCTCCCGCCGTTACTGATCATCGCCGGCGGTGCGGAGACCCTGCTCTCGTGCGCGGAACGGATCGCAGCCAACGCGCGGACGGCCGGCGTGGTCACGCAGTTCACGGTCTATCCGCACAAAGTGCACGGGTGGATGATGCTGCCGCACCTGCCCGCGACGCTCGCAGCCGTCGACGAGGTCACCCAGTGGATCGCCGAGCGCCTTGCCGCGAGGATGCAGGGCGATCACGCGGCAGACCCGTCGCGATGAGCCGGCGGGGACGCCCGAAACCGACGCGGGGCCGTGCGGAGCGCCGATCTCCAGGCCGAGTACACGCCTAGATAAGGTGAACCGATCAACGCCTCCGACGCGACAAGGCGAGCGTGGAGAGAAGCCGGACCGCCGACCCCCGGACTGACGCGCAGCTCGTCAGCGCGGTCGCGGACCAGGATCGCGAAGCGCTGCGAATCCTCTACGAACGCCATGCGACTTGGCTCGCCTTGCGTCTCCGCCGGCGGTGCGCCGATCCGGGCATGGTCGCCGAAGTCGTCCAGGACACTTTCGTTGCAGTGTGGAAGTCGGCCGCAAAGTACCGAGGCGATGGCGAAGCCGCGGCGTGGATCTGGGGAATTGGGATCCGCCGACTCGTCGGCCATTTGCGCAAGCGCGTGCCGGAACCGGTGCCCGACGGGTACGGAGCGGTCACCACGCAGCAATCCGCTGAGGACCAGGTCCTGCTCGGCGTCGAGCATGGCGAGCTTTCCGGCGCGCTGAACAGCCTCTCTCCTGAGTTGCGCGCCGTCGTGCAGGCGACCGTGCTCGACGGCCTCACGACTCGCGAAGCCGGACGTCTGCTCGGCATCCCCGCCGGAACTGTCAAGACCCGCATGATGCGCGCCCGCATCGAACTCCGAGGAGCTCTCGCATGAACCCCTGGCACGCCGACACCGCACTTCTCGATCGTTACGCCCACGGTTCGACCGACCTCGCCTCGGCCGCGTCGATCGAGGAACACCTGCTCTCCTGCGCCGAGTGTCGAGAGCGTCTGGCCAATACCGCCGACATCGACCACGTCTTGCCGGTCGGGCTCATCGACGCGATGTGGAACGAGATCGCGGACGTCGTGGACCGTCCGCACGAAACCCTCGTCGAGCGGATACTCCACCGCGTGGGCGTTTCCGAGTCGGCGGCGCGGATCGTCTCCGCCACCCCGGCGTTGCGGCTCGCGTGGATCGGAGCGGTCGCGATCGCCGCAGCGTTCGCGGTCTGGGCGGCGTACGGATCTACCCATGATCCCATTGTGTTCCTGTGGTTCGCACCGGTCGTGCCGCTTGCCGGCGTGGCCACCGCCTTTGGCCCGTCGATCGATCCGCTTCACGAAGTCGCCCTGGCCGCGCCACTGCCGGCAACTCGGATTCTGGCGCTGCGTACTTCCGCGGTCGGCGTGACGGCGGGTCTCATTCTGATTCCGGCATCACTCGCGCTCCCCGGATTCGCCGCGGCGTGGATCATGCCGGCGTTGGCCGTCTGTGCCCTCGCCCTCGCCCTCGGCACAACCATGGAGGCCGCGCGCGCGGCGCTCGTCGCCGGCGGGCTTTGGGTCCTGGCGGTACCGAGCTGGATCTGGTTTTCCACCGCGGAGCCACGACGGCTCGCCGCTCAACTCGCACTCTTCGGTCCCACGGGTCAGATCTTCTGGGTTGCTCTGACCGCGATCGCACTTTCGGTCGTGTACCTCCGCCGGGAGCAGTTCGATTTCTTGGCCCACCAACCGGGAGCAGCGTCATGACTGTCACCTCTGCGCATCAGGTCGTCGTGCGCGACGTCCACAAGCACTTCGGATCCACGCGCGCCGTCGACGGCGTGGATCTCGAGCTGGACTTGGGCATCACGGGACTCCTCGGGCCGAACGGCGCGGGCAAAACCACACTGCTGCGGATGCTCGCCACGGTGCTGGCCCCCGACCGTGGCGAACTGCGGGTCCTCGGGTCCGATCCGGCGACGAGCGCCGGCCGACTCGAGATCCGGCGCCGCCTCGGCTACCTACCGCAGGAACCCGGCTATTACAAGGGCTTCACTGCGTTCGCGTTCGTGGACTATGTGGCGATTCTCAAAGAGATGAGCGAGCGCCGCGCCCGCCACGACGAGGTTCGGAGGGTCCTCACCGCCGTCGGCCTTTCCGATGTCATGCAGAAGCCGATCCGAGCCCTTTCGGGGGGCATGCGCCGACGCGTCGGCATCGCGCAGGCGTTACTCGGAGACCCGGACCTGCTCGTGCTCGACGAGCCGACCGCCGGACTCGACCCCGAGCAGCGCCTGCGGTTCCGCGAACTCCTGACCGCGCGCGGAGATCGCACCACGTTGCTCTCGACGCACCAGACCGACGACGTTGCGGCCCTCTGTCAGCGCGTGATCGCGATCAACCACGGCTGTGTCCAGTTCGACGGCGCGCCTCATGACCTCGCGGACTTGGCTCGGGATCGGGTGTGGACCGCGACCGAACGTGACGTCCACGCGGAACTCGCGTGGGTCACCGGCGACGGACTCGTCCGCCATATCGGCGAACCGCCAGTCGGGTCCACGATTGTCCCACCGACGGTGGAAGACGGCTACCTGCTGCTCCAGGGTCAACCGGTCGGCGTGACGGACGTCACCTGATGCCGATCCTGCTGCTCCTCGCGGTCGTTGGCGGTTGCTGGTGGCTCTTGCGACTCCGTCGCGGGAAGGACGTCGTGGGCACGGACACCTGGTCCGGAGCAGCGAGAGGCGCCACCGTCGATCCAACGCCTCACGGATCGGTCGGTGCGGTCACGGCCGCGCTCTCGCGGGTGGAGGCAGGCCAGTTTGCGGCCAGCCTGTCATTCATTCTGGCGGTCGTCATGTCCCTGCTCGCGGTCGTGGTGATCAACCTGAGCGACGGGTACGAGAACGACGCCATTTTCGGCCGTCTGTTCCAGCACTTCGGGGTCCTCGTCTATCCGATCGCTGGATTGGCGTTGGTCGCAGTCAATCGAGCGATGCTCCGGGCTCGCCGGGAGGGGACGATCGAACTCCTCACATCAACGCCCACCGCTTCGTCCACGCGAACGGTCGCGCACATGATCTCGGTATGGCCGGCGCTGCTCCTAGCGATGGGGACGCTGGTCGCCGCGACGATCTCGGTCTTGGCGCGCGGCCAGGCCGTCGGCAGTTGGGGCCCGGACTGGCTCGCCGAGGTACTGCTCGCCCTTGCGCTCGTCGCCGGCGGCGGCGCGCTCGGGGTTGCGCTCGGCCGCTGGATCCCGCACGGGATCGTCCCGGCGATCGCGTTGCTCGGGATTCTCGGCGCGACCGGCACCTTGAACGGCCTCGATCCCTTCACAAATCGCGCGCGCAACTGGTCTTTGTGGTCCAGTCCGCCGCCGGACCTGGATCCGATGTTCGTACTCCGGCCGGCGTGGCCCCACCTTGTCTATGTGATCGGGTTGGTCGGGATCGTCGCTGCGCTCGCGGTGATGCGGAGCCGGCGAGGCTGGGCGCCAATCGGTGCGCTCGTGGTTGGCCTCGCGCTGGCCGGAACGGGTGCGGTGATCCAGGCCCGTCCGGTGACGGCCGCCGACGCAGCCCGGATCGCGAACAGCATCGACGCCGACCTCGAGTGCCGGACGGACGCCGAGATCCGCACCTGCACGTATCCCGGGTACGGAGCGTGGCGCGCCGATTGGGCCAAGGGCGCACGGCGGGTCTTGGCGTTGGTGCCCCCCGCCTCGCGACCAACCCCGTACGTCGCGCGTCAAGTCGTCGGCAACCGCGGCCTCAGTAACCTCGACCCCGAAGTTCGCGACCGACTCCGGGATCGCATCCCGGCCGGTTCGTACGGCTTCGGGGGGCCCGACACCGAGGTGACGTGGTTCGTGTTGCCGGCCCAGGCCGCGACCGGGCTGCCCACGAGCGTGAGAGGAGTTCGGCCGCCGTGCTACGCCGGCAACCAAGCCCGAGCAGTGCTCGCGGTCTGGCTCACGCTCGCGACGGCAACCAATGCAGTGGACTCCGTGATCCAGGACCCGGACGAGGAGTTCTCGGGAGTCGGTGCTTCCTGGCACTTGGCCGACGCCCCCTGGGCGACGGTGATCTGGCCGTCGAGTAACCACACCGACGCCGACTCGCCAATTGTCTACGCGCGGGCCGATGTCGACGCGGCGCGCCAGATGGCCACCCGACCCGTCGCCGATGTCCAGCGGGTGCTCGGTGAAGACTGGTCTCGCTGGAAGGACGCGGCCACGCCCACGTCCGAGCTGGTGCGCGCGCTCGCCCTGGCGCCGGTTGATTTCGCCACCGCACGCAAGGTCCCCGCCGGGCTCGCGCGGTGTCGATGAACGCCTCTACGACCCGCGCCTCCCTGCGGCCAACGTTGGTGGCGAGTCGGCTCTGGCCTCCGGCATTGACCGGGCTGCTCGGAACGGTGCCGTTGCTCCTCGCCAAGGAGCCCAGCGGCGTTCGCCAGCTTCTCGTGCTCACGACTGTCATCACGAGTTTTGGTGTCGGCTTCGCACTCGATGACCCCGCCGCGGTCACACTGGATGCATCACCAACCGCTCGCCGTGCACGGATCGCCACGCGCGTTGGGCTGTTGAGCGTGGTGGTCGGCGCCGGCACCGCAGTCCAGATCGCGGTGGCCACCAACGAAGCCGTGGGGTTGACGCTGCCGATCGGATCGTGGCTCGTCCAGCAGGCCGCGTTTGTCGCGCTCACGCTCGTCGCCTCGCTGATCGCGCAGCGCACTCTGCCCGATAACATGGGCGGCGCCGCTGCTGCGCCCACGAGCCTCTTTTTGGTCATGGCATTGGCGGCCCAGAGCATGCTTCCCGAGCCGCTGATCGGTCAGTTTCCCGGCTCACCGCGGTTCGGGAACTGGTGGTATGTACTTGGCGCCGCAGTCCTCGCGCTCGGATTGCTGACCCGCGACCCTGGGGCGCGACCGTGGCGTCGCGTGCTGCGTGCGGACCGTCACGCCAATGCCAAGACGACGAACGTGCGCGCATGACGGGCCCCGGTCTCACCACTGCACACGTCGTGTCCTTTCCATGGGGTCGCGCCGGGGGAGCATTGCGCTGCTGCTTGTCGGGCCTCAACCCGCGAAGATCTTGACTAAAGGCTGAATAACGTTCTAATCTCCTAACAATGTTAGAAATAGCTAAGCGAGATAGGCGTGCAGAACGTAAAGAGGGCACGAGGGCCGAGATCCTCGACGCCGCGTGGGCGCAAGTGCGGGCCGACGGGCTTGCCGCGCTGTCGTTGCGAGACCTGGCACGGACGGTGGGGATGCAAGCGCCCTCGCTCTACAACTACTTCGACTCGAAGCATGCGATCTACGACGCCATGTACGCGCAGGGTGCGCGGGAGTTCGTCGAGGCCGAGCCATCGGGGGAGCTTGGCGAACCGCTGGAGGAACTGAAGCAACTGGTTCACTTCTTCGTCGAGTTCTGCGCAGCCGACGCGGCGCGCTACCTGTTGCTCTTCCAGCGGACGATCCCCGGCTTCGAGCCGTCGGCCGAGTCGTTCGCGATCTCCGAGGGCAGCCTCGAACGGCTCGGTGAACGCATGGCGGCGTGCGGGATCACCAACCCCGCCGCGGTCGACCTGTTCACTGCCATCGGCACGGGACTGGCGGACCAACAGCTGTCCAACGACCCTGGCGGGGACCGCTGGATTCGCTTGATCGACGATGCCGTCGAGATGTTCTACGACCACATGACCAAGAAGCGAAAGCAAACCGCCACGAGGAGGCGCACACCATGATGACTGCACGACCAGTCGAGACCATCCAACCGATCAACCGTTCCGACACCGAGCGTCTGGCGCGCACCGAGTACGAGCGCTTGGCCTCCCAGTTGCGATCGCTGGCACCTGACGAGTGGAGCAGCACGACCGACTGTCCGCTCTGGGACGTGCGAGCCGTTGCGGGGCACAGCCTCGGCATGATGGCGACCTTCGTCGGCTTTCGCCGGCTGTTCCGG